>CALVOC010000009.1 GCA_944350145.1 uncultured Bacilli bacterium | reverse complement strand
CAGGTGAAAATAAAGTAGAAATGGAAATTCAAAACACAGACGGAACGAAAGAAACTTATACATTTTATTTAGAAAAAGAGGAGACAACTCCAGTATTTAATGAAAATATTTTAAACTATTCAGCAAAAAAACAAGAAGAAATACCTTTCTTACCATGGTATGTCGGAGCCGGATGCTTACTTTTAATTTTACTATTTTTTAAAATAATTGTTTTAGGTTTTAAGAAAAAGGGTGCTAAGAAATAGCACATTTTTTTAATTTTGGCATATTTATATAACGGAAGGCATATACTATTTTTTAGGCCTTTAAAAAACACTTATTAGAAAGAGGAAAAATATGAATTTAGAAAGTATTAAAAAAGAAGGAATTGATAAAGTAGAGGTTTTAGATTCCTTAAATGCTCCGTTACTTGAATTAAGAGTAAGTCTAAATGCTTCTACCACAATTCCAAACGAAAATGAATTGAAAATTTTTAGTGATGATAATGCAAATGATAGCACAAATCGTCAAACAATTTGTTACAAACTCCAAAAACCATTACAATTATTAAATGATAGAGCCGATATTTAAAGGAAATAAGGTTCAAATGAATGCTTATGTTATGAGAAAGTTAGCTCAAACAATCACGAAAGAAAGTATTTCAACAGGTGATGATTTAAGTGGTACGACAATTTCTTTAACTTTGGCGAGACTAATGTTATTTAGTGAAACAAACATTATGGAAAGTAAAAATTATAAGATTGTTGATAAAACCGACACAGAAGAAGACGGCACTCAAATCGAAACCATAGCACTTAGAACAAGCGATAATCTTTTAGTAGATATTTTATTCCAATATGATGGAACTCATCATGTTTTACTTAAGAATACTGAAGAATACGTATTACCAGATGATTTTGGGATTGTAACATATACTTACGAAACAAGATTTGAAAATCTGGATTATTATATAAAAAAGGTCGTTGAGAAAGGATTAGAAGTTCTTGAAACACCTGTTATAGAACAACTTACTTATCAACCGATTGTCTTATTTTCTTCATATAATAAAATTTCAACAAATTATGAAAATGCGATATTAAACCTAAGTTATCCAAAAAACGTGGATTTTATAAAATATTTTTTGATTAGCAGTTTTTCGTATAACTTGAATAACGAAGACAAATTTTTAACTTTAGACGATATTTATTTTAAAAATTGTTTCACAGAAATAGACGAACAAGCGATAAATGCCGAATTTAATAAATTGACTATTAAATGTTTAAATTCAACAAATAACAATTTTAATTTAGATTGCGATGGAAATTTAACCGTAAATAGTATTACAACAAAAGTTCAAGATGAAACTTCTTCCAGTATCAATTTTGATAAAATTTATCCAGTTGGGTCAATTTATTTAAGTGTGAACTCTACAAATCCTAGTACATTGTTCGGGGGATCTTGGGAAGCTTTTGCAGCCGGAAAAACTTTAGTAGGTGTTGATGTGAATCAAGAAGAATTTAATGAAGTTCAAAAAACTGGAGGCGAAAAAAAACATACATTAACACTTGCCGAAATTCCAAGTCATCAACATACAATGAAATTTTCAGGAAATTGGTTGAATGGAGTTAAAGGGGATCAATCAAGAGCTGCTTATGATGTTGGCATAGGAAACTGGGGCGTAACTGTACAATATAGCGAAGGAGAAGGAAACTATGCCGGCGGCGGAGAATCACATAACAATCTTCAACCATATATAACTATATATATGTGGAAAAGAGTAGCATAGGTGGTGGATTATGAAAGAAATTATTTCTCTTAGAAAACCCAGTGAAAAGCATTTTTTAAATGAAAATGGAACAATTACTGCTTATATGTATAATGAAGATATTCACTATTTTAAAAATGGAAGATATAAAGAGATTGATAACTCCTTAATTGAAAAAGAAAACTATTTCCAAAATTTTGAAAATAGTTTTCAAGTTCATTTCTTTAAAAACAGTGAAAAGAAACTATTTGAAATTATAAAGGATTCATCTTTTCTCTCATTTTCATTAGAAAATTTCAACAGTTCGCTTATCACTACTAATAAATATGCAATAACTTATCAAAATATTTTAGAAAATATCGATATTAAGTATCAGTTTATTCATAATAAGTTAAAAGATACTATAATTCTAAAAGATGAAAAAAATGATTTTAAAAAACTAAAATTTAAAATTAATACCAATTTAGATTTACAATTAAAAAATAATGAGATTTTACTTTTTGATCAAGGAAAATTTGTCTTTAAAATTGAAGCACCAATATTATTAGATAAAAATAAAAAGAAATATCCTATTCATTATATTTTGGTAAAGCAGAAAACAGACTATTTGCTTTTGTTCCATCTTGATCCGCTTTTATTAAACAAAAAAGAGTTATATCCATTCATCATAGATCCAACAATTATAAATGGACGAGAAGAAAATGTCTATGATGCATGGCTAACTACAAGATATGATTTAGACAAAAATTATGATGCGGGTTCATACTGTACCGTTGGTCCAGCAGAAGATGAACAAAATAGAGTTTTATTAAAATTTTCATTGCCAGAATTAGATCCTAGTTGCAGCATAGTAAAGGCTACAGTTTATTTAAACACAATGAAAGAACAAACCGATCTTCCAGGAAAAGTAAAAAGAATCATTAATGTACATGAAGCAAGCACAGATTGGGATGAAAAAACGGTAACATGGAATAATATGCACGATAAATATAATTCATTAGTGCGTTCTAATTTTTACCCAACATATAATTCTCTATTTAATGAAATAGAGGCTCATAGCGAATTTGATTTGACAAAATTAGTAAAAGAATGGTATGCAGGCAAACCTAATTATGGCATCATGTTAAAATATAATGACGAAAACTATGCATCCGACTGTATGTATTATGTTTTTTATAGTAAACAAGCAGATGAATATTATGAAGGTGAAGAGCCTACGGAATCAAAAAGACCGTATCTAACTATATCTTATCGAATACAAAATGGGATTGAAAATTACATGAATTATAAAAAAATTCCTTTCTCATACGGAACAAGTTATATAAACAATTATAATGGGAACGTTGTAAATGTCTTCAATATAAATAAGACGATAAGCAATAAATACGCAATCACTTTAAATGCTGTCTATAATTCAGCTGAAGCCGTTAAAAACGAAAATTTGAGCCAAATAGGTTATGGGTGGCGTTTTAATTTCTCCGAAACACTTCAAGAAGAAACCGTTGATACAGAAATCTATTTAAAGTATATAAATGAAACAGGAGCAATTCATTACATGCCATTAGAAAGTGAAAATATTTATAAAGATGAAGATGGACTTGGATTGAATGTTCAAAAAGAAAATAATAAATATATAATGAAAGATCAAGAAGGAAATATAAAAGAATTTACAGAAGGTGAAGGTATTTACAGGTTAACAAAAATCACCAATATTTCATCGGATAGTATTATTATCAATTATGAAAATGGTAAGATTACTAAATTAGTGGATGCCGATAACAAGGAAATGATTTTTACTTATTCTAACGAAAATGTTTCTATAATTAGTGAGTATGATACGGTAAACCTAATTATTTCAAATAGCAAAATAACAAATATTACAAATAAATTTGGTACAGTTTCTTATGAATACGATGAAAAAAACTTGATGACAAAAGTTATAGATATTAATGGATTATCAGAGGTTTTTGAATATTTTGCTTCTCAACCTTATAGATTGTCTAAGATTACAAACTACGGTAAAAACAATTCCGTTGGAAATACAATTTCATACGAATATTTAACAGATGTTACTAGAATTTTAGAAAACGAAAAATACATTTATTATTCGTTTGATGATCAAGGAAGATTAGTAAATAACTATATGTTACATTCTGGAGATCAAACAAAATTGTTAGCTGAAGCATACGGTTATTCTAAAAAATATACAAATGTATACCAAAATGAAGTTAAAAATAAAGTAAGTAATATGACAATTCCGTTTAAGTATATAGAAAATCTATTTGTGAACAGCAGTTTTGAAGAAGATATAAGTAAGTGTAATTTTGAAATTTTAAATGCAAACATCGTTTCTTCTAATGCAAAATTAGGAGATAAAGCTCTTAAGCTTACAGAAAATGAAACTAGTAAAATAAAATTTGAAATTTTAAATTCTAATATTTATACTATTTCTTTCGATTTTAAAAGCTTAGATGATCAAGATATTTTGTTTGAATTAATTTCAGAAAATAATAACAATGAAGAAATTGTAGATACATATTCTTTTTCTTCCAACTATAATAACAAAGACTATAACCGGATTAGTTTAACGGGAGAGTTTTCAGCAAATAGTACATTGGTTTTGAAAATAATTCAAAATAGTCAGCAAGCAAATTCTTATTTGGACAATATTCAATTAGAAGTAGGTGAGGTTGCTAATTTATACAATATAGTAAATAATTCAAATTTTGAATTAGGATCATCATTTTGGGAAATTGATAGAACAAACAAGGAAGGAATTTCTATAAATCCAAGTCATGAAATCGAAGAAGTATCAGAAATTTTACCAGGACTAACCACTCACGAAAAAGTGCTCCATTTATTAGGGGAAGCTGAAGGAAGTGCATCACTATCTCAAAAAATAAACATTTCAGGTCAAAAAGGAGATTTATATCATGTTTCATTTTGGTATAAAAGTGTCTCTGTAATAGAACCGGATGGCTATTTCGGGAATCTCGTTAACTTACAATTTTCTAATCCAAATCCAGGCATGGGCAGTTGTACTCTGAATATGCCTTTATATGCAAATATTGATGACTGGCAATTTTTTTCTACTTCAATAGTAGCAGAAAATGATTACACAGAACTTTATTTGAATTTTATTAGTGTGTACGAACCTAATGGAATTTATGTTGCAAATATTGTAGTAAATAAAGATTTATCTCAAATATCTTTAGAATATGATGCATCCGGTAATTTAATAGGCATTGAAGATTTAGCAAGCAATAAAACATTTTCTTATGACATAAATAATCAACTAATTAGTGAATTTAATGCACTGGGACATAATTTTAAATACGAATATGATAATTTAGTAAAAGATAGAGTATTAAAAGGAATAAGTCCAACGGGTATTTCAAATGAAATAAAATATGACGAATATGATAATCCTATTAAAACGATAATCAATAATGTAAATGTAGACGGAAAAATAATTGCCGATCATTTCTATAATATAAGACTAAAAGGAACAGATAAATATTTAATGTATGATCCGGTTTTAAATCACTTACATTCTTCTAATAACAATTGTAATTATACAGAATATAGATTAGAAAAAGAAGACGATTGTTATAAAATTTGTTTAGGCAATAAGTTTTTGTTGGCATCTACAGAAGGAGTTTATTTTACAACAGCTCTAGATGACAATTGTCTATTTTATATTAACAAGCTAGACAACGGAAGTTATTATTTTAAAGTTAAAGGTGAAACTTCTAAATGTTTAAGCTATGAAAATGATCAAATGATCTTGCGAGATGCCGATTTTACAAATGTTCAATTAAATATTCCAGATAGTGCTCAATTTTATTTTGAAGACATAGATACCAATCTTTTCATTGAAACGACAGCTAAATATGATGAAAATCATATGTTTATTTCAGAAATAAAAGATGCATTAGGAAAAACGAAAAAATTTCAAAAAAACACCCTTACAGGTTTAACAGAAAAAAGCATCGATGCATTGGGAAATGAGATTAGTTTTGAATATAATGATCAAGAGCAAGTCGCAAAAGTAAATGCTTATCAAAAAGAGATAATTTATACTTATAATGCAGAGAAATTATTAAATTCCATTCATATGGATAATAAACTTTATCAATGCACTTATAATGATTTTCTGAACATTGAATTTATTTTGCTAAATAATAATACATTAGTACACTATGAATATAATAATGATAATCAAATAAAGAAAATTACTTATGGAAACGAAAATACGTGCGAATTTGAATACGATTGGTTTAATAGGCTGAATAAATATAAAAAAGGAAATAAAACTTATTTGTACCAATACAATAATTTAGGCTCTTTAGCTAAAATCATTTCAGATACAGAAAGTTATAAATACACATACGATTATGCAAATCGTCTTTCTAAATTTATCACGAACAATTATATAGTTGATTACACATATGATAATAATGGAAATGTACTTTCCAAAAGTTTCTTTTATAACGGAAAAAAATATGATATTCAATACAAATATGACGATAATGACAATCTAATTAAAATAACTGCCGAAGATTTTGTAGTCTTTTTAGAGTACGATTATTTAGGAAGACTATATCAAAAAAATGTAAATAACGAGATGATTTTTACTTATTCATACATAACAAATGGCTTAAAAACATCATGTGTTGTCAGAGAATTAAAAATAGGAAAAGATGTTTACAAATATATTTATGATGATTTATATAATATTACAAAGATCTTTATTAACAAAGAATTAGTTTATGAGTATAAGTATAATGAAAATAATCATTTAGATACAGAAATTAATTATAAATTACGTTATAAGTATAAATATATTTATAACGAACAATTTAATTTAATAAAAAAACAATATTATACTCTAGATAATTATTTAGAAAAAGAAGAGAATTTTGAGTATAAAAATTCTTCATGGGAAGATCAATTAACAAATTATAATGGGCAACCAATTACATATGATGGAGCAGGAAATATAAAAACTTTAGGAGATTTAACATTTGAATGGGAAAATTCTAGAGAACTAATTGGAATTAGTGGCAAAAATTCAAACATCAGCTATAGCTATAATATTAATGGAATTCGTACTAAAAAGATTGTAAATGGTGTTGTAACAGAATTTGTTTTAGACGGCTATAATGTTATTCTTGAAAATAGGAAGGACAATGTGATATATTATATTCGAGATAACATAGGAGACGTTATCGGTATAAAATATGCTAATCAAAGATATTATTTCCTTAAAAATTTACAAGGTGATATTATTGGAATTAAAAACAATAATGGGGAAATAATTGCAAACTATGAATATGATGCTTGGGGAAATATCCTTAAAATTGTCGATGAACAAGGAAATCCAATTACGGATAGAAAGCACATTGCCCATATAAATCCTTATCGTTATCGTGGATATTATTATGATGAAGAAACAAATATGTATTATCTCGGAAAAAGATATTATAGTCCAGAATTACATAGATTTATTAGCATAGATTCTTCTATTTATCAAAATATCAGTTCCAAAAATCTATACATTTATTGTGGTAATAACCCAGTAGAGCGAAAAGATATACAAGGCGATTCTTTTATTACTGGAATATTTTGGGGAGCAATTGGTGCCACTACAGCTGTCTTTTCAAAAATGACAAATAATATTATTGAGGGGAAAAAAATATACGATGGCCTTATAGTTGCATTTGTAGACGGTGCAATTGATGGATTTACAGATGGTATAGGTAAATCATTGAATCCAGTTGCAGCTACCATAAAAGATGCAACTGTAAATTTTATGGAAGAATCAAAATCGTATGTAAGCGGCGAAAAGGACTTGTCAGCGACAAATATTATCGATTCAATAATAAATGTGGGAACGAACACAGCCATGGATGCACTTTCAAATACATTAGGCGGAAATATCGTCTCATCTATGGGGATAACGATGAGAGGGCGTCGTCCGGAAAAATTATTGTCCGTTTTACAAGGCAAGCAAACTAGAAAGTATGCATTGAAAACGATTTTGGAAACAAGTTTTGGAGATATGTTAACTATTCCATTTGGTATGCAGCAAAGTTCTGAAACTTCAAATAAACAGTTGATCGAAATTGAACTATTAAAAGATTAACAAGGAGATGTTTAATGAAACGTAGAAATTATTATAATCTATTGATATATGCTTTAAAATTCTTTTTGGTAATGAACTATTTAACTGCACTACTAGCTATATTAGGAGATTTAAACATTGTTCCATTTTTAAAAGAGAATGAAGGTGCTTTATGGATCATTTATCTTATTTTTGGTGGTTTGTTGATAATCTCGGCATCACTTATCTCTAAATATAGTAAAAAGATTACCGTACCTCTTATAAAGCCAAAAGATCCACGTTCGTACAATGCAGAAAATATAGAGCAAATAGATATAAATATCCAAAAACAGTTAAAAAATAAAAATTATGATCTAATAGATATTTTGCAAGATGCTAAATTATATGGAGTAGAGGTAACAAAATGGTATTATGGAGGAGATAGCAAATATCAATTACGGTTATTTGTTCAATATACCTATGAAGAATTTAATAAAGAAATAAAAAAATATTTAGAGGATCAAGAAAATTTAATTCAAGAGAAACTAGCTAAAAAAAGAAGATATATTAATATTGTATTTTTAGTAAAAGTCAAGCATCAAAATAATTACACAAAAAAATATTTAAAAAAACCAGCAAAACAAGCATTTGACAATTGCGTTTTAACTGCTATTTTAGTTGAAGAAGAAAAGAAATTATACATTCCTTATACAGAATGGAAAGATCTCGATTATTATTTGATGCGTAAAAGATTAGAAAAAATTTTATCTGGTCATATTAAGAAAATAAAAAAGTTAAGGTGAATGAAGTTGAAAAGAAAATTTAATTATTATAATTTGTTTGTCTATGGTTTTAAATTTTGGGCAATTGCAGCATTTGTAGCCATATTTTTTCTTTGGATTGCTAATATAAAATCCAGCGATTTTTGGCAAGGATTTTTTCTTATATTGTATTTACTTTTTTGCTTTTTTATGGTTGTATGTATTCACTTTGCTCAAAAATACGAAAAAAAGATTACTACTTATATAGAAAAACCCAAAAAGCCTAAAACATATAAAGTAAAAGCAATAAAAAGCATTGATCTTGAACAAAAACTTATTGAAATGAATTATGAAAAAATTTCAGATATATTAGAAAATAAAAATATTTATTATTATGAAAAAAGGAGTATATGGTTAGGAGCAGATCATAATCCTCAAAAAAATATTTTTGCATTCTTTTCATTTGAGGAATATACCAAAGAAAGCCAAAAATTTATCATTAAAGAAAAACAAAAGATCACTAAAGCTTTAAAAGAAAAAAAAGGAGCATTTCAAATAGGTTTTTTAATAACAGTAAAAAATAGCAATGAATATCTAGAAAAATACTTAATGGAAAGAACACCGCAAGGATATAGAAACTATTTTCTAAACGCATTTTATGTAGAAAGCGATCAAAAAGTATATATTCCTTACTGCTTATGGGCCAATTCACCATATGCCAAAATAAGAAAAAGATTATTAAGATTATTAAATGAATACATAGAAAAGCATTGAGAAAAATCTTAATGCTTTTTTCTTAGGTTTAAGTTATAATGAATATAGAAAGAATGAGTCTTATAATGAAAAAAATGGTAAAACTTTTTTCTTTTTTTCATAATATAAAATATGAAAAGATTAATTGCTCATCGTGGGTTAAAAGACAATGCCCAAGAAAATACAATGCAGTCATTTTTAAATGCCTTAAAAAATGATCAATATGCTGGATTTGAATGCGATATAAGAACTAGTAAAGATAAAATATTTGTGATTTGTCATAATCCGATGGTTGGATTAGATCTTGTATCAAATACAAACTATAAGGATTTAGAAAAAAAGTATCATCTAGTTTCTTTAGAAAAAGTTTTAAAATTGTCTTCCGATAAAATTTTTTTATTAGAAATTAAAGAATCTACAATAGATATAAAAAAATTTCAAAATTTAATTCAAAAGTATTCTTCAAAAAAAATTTATGTTATGAGTTTTTTTAACAAAGTTATTGAAGAATTACAAAAATCAAAAAAGAATGAAAAGTATGGAGTATTAAACTATGTTTTAAATAGCGAAGAAACATATCAAAATTATGATTTTATTTGTTTATTAGAAGCTGTTATGAGTGAAAAATTGGAAAAATTTTTTAGAGAAAACAAGATCGAAACCTTTATTTATGGAATTCATCATTTTTCTAAAACATTGGAAACATATAAAAATTCTTATTTAATTACCGATGAAATTTTTAAATCGACAAAATAAGACAAAACTTGTCAAACTCTTCTCTTGTAAAAAGAATTGCTTTTATCGGTTTTAAAAGAAAGCTTAAATGCAAAAATAGCTAAAAATTAGACAAAGAAATATTGAGTTAAATAGTGGAAATATTTTTATAAGAAGAAAATATTTAGACATTTTATTAGAAACCGATCAAGGACTTGTAGGAATAGAAATAAATAGTTCAGTAGAAGACTATCTTCATCCAAGAAACTTAGCTTTTCAATGTGATAACTATGCTCATTATACTTTAGTAGGAAAAGATTATACAGAAAAAGTAAAAATCATCCAAATAAATCTCACTTATAATATGAAAGATGACGAGTTAGTAAGAATATATTATATTCAAGATGATACAGGAAAAAAATATGTTCAAAATTTTCGGATTATTGAATGGAACATGGACAAATTAATGGAATTTTGGTATGATAAAGATGAGGAGAAAATAAAAGAATACAGACATTTAATTATGTTAAATCTAACTAAAGAAGAATTAGAAGAGTTATCAAAAGAAGATAGAGAGGTAAGAAAGTATATGGAAGAAATAGAAAAAGTAAATCAAGATCCAAGATTTCGAGAATATATGACCAAAGAAGAAGACCAAAAGAAAATTTATAACACTCAGATATCAAAAGCATATAATTCGGGAATTTCCATGGGAATTTCTGAAGGAATTTCTAAAGGAGAAAGGGAAAAAAGTATTGAAATTGCCAAAAAATTACTAAATAAATTATCTGTAAATGAAATTTCTGAATATACAGGCCTAACAAAAGAAGAAATCGAAAGCTTATAATAGCTTTTTTCTTTTTTAACGCAAAAACTATAAAAAATCCTTTGTTTAAAGAAAAAAATGCTTTTTTTTAAGGTTTTATGATATAATTCATTTGCAGGTGGTTAAATTGAAACGCAGTGAAGTTAATTATGAAGATTTAAGTCCAATGATGAAACAATATATGGACATAAAAAAAGATTATGAAGAAGAATTGTTGTTTTATCGAATCGGGGATTTTTATGAATTGTTTTTTGAAGATGGAATAATTGCTTCAAGAGAACTAGAACTTACTTTAACTGGTAAAAATGCTGGATTAGAAGAACGAGTTCCAATGTGTGGAGTTCCTTTTCATTCTGTAAAGCCATACCTAGAAAAGCTAGTAAACAAAGGGTATAAAGTCGCGATCTGCGAACAATTGGAAGATCCTAAAAATACTAAAGGAATGGTGAAACGCGGGGTAATTCAAGTTATAAGCAAAGGAACCGTTGTAGATTTAGAACTCTTAAACGAACATGATAATCATTATATCGCATCTATTTTAGATTTTACTTATATATATACAATTTGTTATGCCGATATTTCAACCGGTTCTATATTTGTCTCAATTTTACCGCATCAAACCGATAAATTAATTAGTACGATTTTAAATTTAGGAATTTTAGAAGTTGTTTTAGAAAGTAATGAAAATTTAGAGTTGATTTCTTTATTAAAAGGAACCTATGGTATAGAAGTTTCGATAAGTAAAAACTATTTGGAAGGACAATATGAAAACATTTATGCTTCCTTGGAAGATGAGCATTATATACTTGCTATCAAACATTTGCTTTACTATTTAGTAGTAAAAGAATTAAAAGATTTAAGCCACTTTAAAGAAGCTGTTATTGTTTATCCCGATGATTATTTAGAAATGGATGTTCATACTGTTCGTAATCTAGAATTAATTGAAACTCTTCGTTTAAAAGAAAGAACATTTTCACTTCTATGGCTTTTAGATAAAACCAAAACAAGCATGGGATCAAGAAAATTAAAAAACTGGTTAATGAACCCATTAAAAAATGAAGAAATGATCCTATCCCGTTATAATAAAATAGAAAAATTAAATAGTGAGTTTATTTTAAAAGAACAATTAAGAGACGATTTATATCAGATTTATGATTTAGAAAGACTATGTGGTAAAATTACTTGTGGATCATTGAATGCACGAGATCTTTTGCAATTGAAGGCGAGTTTAAAAGTTTTACCAGATATTTCAAATATTGTAAAAGAGTTAGGATTTGATATGGAAATAAAAACACACCAAGATATTTATGAACTTCTAGAAAAATCCATTTATGAAAATCCGCCCGTAACTATTAAAGAAGGCTTTTTAATTAAAGAAGGCTACAGTAAAGAATTAGATGAACTAAAAAGTATCCGAAGTGGTGGAAAAGAGTTTATTGCCAATTTTGAAAATAAATTAAAAGAAGAAACAGGAATTAAAAATTTAAAAGTAGGATACAACAAAGTTTTTGGCTATTATATTGAAATTACAAAAGGACAAATTGCAAATGTATCTGAAGAATTTCATTGGGAAAGAAGACAGACACTTACCAATGCAGAACGTTATATAAGTCCAGAGTTGAAAGAAAAGGAAGCTTTAATTTTAAATGCGGAAGAAAAAATCATCGAAATGGAATACACCATGTTTAACGAAATTAAAGAACAGATCAAAAAGCAAATACTGGAATTAAAGGATACGGCCGATTGTATTGCCTTTTTAGATGCTATTAGTGCTTTAGCTGTTTGTGCGGAAGAATATCATTTAGTAAGGCCAACCATCAATTACGATCATATAATTGAGATTAAAAATGGCCGTCATCCAGTGATTGAAAAAGTAAATAACATGGAATATGTTTCTAACGATTGCATTATGGATGGATCAATACACACACTTTTAATTACAGGACCAAATATGAGTGGTAAATCAACTTATATGCGGCAACTGGCGATCATCATTATCATGGCACAGATGGGATCCTTTGTGCCGGCAACCTCAGCCAATTTACCGATTATCGATAAAATATTCACTCGTATTGGTGCAAGTGATGACCTAGTAAGTGGCGAATCCACGTTTATGGTAGAGATGAAAGAAGCTAAAAATGCGATTTGTAATGCTACACAAGATAGCTTGATTCTATTTGATGAGTTAGGCCGAGGAACCGCGACTTATGACGGTATGAGTTTAGCAGAAGCTATACTAAAATATGTAAGTACAAAAATTCGCTGCAAGACACTTTTCTCAACGCATTATCATGAACTTACAGTCTTAGAAACAGAAATTCCAACGATTAAAAATGTTCATGTAAGTGCCGTTGAAGAAAACGGAAAATTAACCTTTCTTCATAAAATCAAAAATGGAGCTGTAGATAAAAGTTATGGAATTCACGTAGCAAAATTAGCTGGTCTTCCAGATGAAGTGATTGAAGATGCGTTAAAGATCCTTTCAGTATATGAAAGTAAACCAGCCATCAAGAAAAAAGACACTCAAATTCAATTGGTCATGGATTTTCCAGAAGAGAAAAATGATCCAATTAAAGAAAAATTAGAAAAAATTGATCCACTTCGCATGACACCTATTGAAGCTTTAAATGTATTATACGAATTAAAAAGTGAAGTAGAGCATAAATAAATAATAGAAAGTAGGAAAAAAATGAAAGAAAAAGATATAAAAATCTATTATACTAGTGGTCAAAAGAAAGCTCAAATCGAGCCATTTATCCAACAAATACTATCTGCAAGTTGTCTTACAGATGCAATTGAAGCCTATTTAAATATGAAGGCCTGTATTTCTCCAAAATGGGTAAAAGAATATTTAGATAAACCTATTATATTAAATGGAAGAAGCATAAAGTTTAAAGATTTGCCTATTTTTAAAAGAGTGAAAGAAGAAGCTCGTAAATATGTAATTGTTCCTTTAGAAGTTATTATGGGAGTTGTCAAAGATGAAAATGGAAATGATATCTTCTTGACAACTACCAAAGAAGAGCTTTTAAAAACAAGAAATGATTCAGAAATTATGTCTGCTTACTATGAACGTAAAGCCTTTTATGACAAAATGAACAAGGCAATCAAAAGCCAAGATATAGAATCACTTACTGAAAATTACGACGAGTTATTGAATAATCCTTGCTATGCTTGGGTAATCTCTTATTTTGATTTAAAGCCTTCAGTTCGTTTAGAAAGAAAATTTCTGAATCGAACAAGCCAAAATAACTAGCTTAACCTAGTTTTTTTTGATACAATAGTTTCGGTGATGTGTATGCTAAGTCGAAGTGAATTAAGAAAAATTTGTATGACTTGTTTATATCAAATAGATATTTTAAAACAAAATAATCTTTCCTATGATCCAGAAGAAATATTAAAAGAAAATTTAAGTGTGGAAAATGAATTTGTCAAAGATATTGTGTACGGTGTAATTACAGATGAAAAAGAAATCGATGAAATTGCCAATAAATATTTAAAAGATTGGGATATTAAACGTTTAGATAAAACAGGAGCATCTATTTTACGAATGGCCATTTATGAACTAAAATATATGGATACTCCATCTATTGTTGTAATTAATGAAGCCGTTGAACTTGCCAAACAATATACAGACGAAGAACTAGTAAAAATGATCAATGCTGTTTTAGATAAGTTCATGAAAGAAGAACTATGAAAAAAGATATTCTAAAAGAGTTTTCATTTAAAGATCTATATGAAGGAAAAGAAAAGAAAATACTAAAAGAAGAATTTTCCAGCAGTGCCGACTATGCTTTTTGGATAAAAGGAAAATATTTTTTTAAATCGATACCAAATCTTCGTTATTTTATTCAAGAAAAATTAGTTGAAGAAATTGCACAAGAGATGGGGATAGAAACAGTTAGAACTTGGTATGGCAAACTCGGACACATTCCGGGTGAAATATCTTTAAATTTTCACAAAGAAAATTGTTTATATATAAGTGGAGCTAAAATTTTAGAAGAATATAAAAACCATTTAGAAAAAATAGGCAAAGAAATTCCTAAAAATATGAACAATTTAGAAACAATCCAAGAAGCTTTAGCTTTTCTTTATCCCGAATCTGACTCACTTGCAATCGAATTAACGAAACGATATATTCTAGATATTTTAACCATGCAAAGCGATCGTATTAGTGAAAATTGGGAAATAGAAGAAAACAAGGAAACCGGAAAAATTCGTTTAGCTCCTTATTTTGATTCAGATAAAAGCTTTACGGATCATGCTGCAAAAGAAATTCTTCAATACGGCCAAAGAATTCATAATCCTTTTATAATAAAATGTGATTATGATAAAGAAAGTGCTTTCTTGTCGACATACGAAAAAATTTATCATTTTCTTACATGTGCACCAGAACCCATTTTCGAATATTTTGCTCATGTATTAGAACAATATTCGAAAGAAAAAATAGAATCTTTTTTAAATGAAATAAATAAAAAGATCGAAGCACAAGAAGAAACAAAGAGTTCTATTTTAAAAGATTATGAATGCCATTATGCAAAAATGCAAGAGCTCCTATCTCTTGCCAAAGAAGAAAGAAGGGGATTATCTAGATGAACGACAAATATATAACCATTTCCCAAATAAACAATTTTATTAAAAGAATTTTTGATGGCACTTCTTATTTACAAAAAGTATATTTGCGGGGTGAGATCAGCAATTTCAAAAGACATACTTCAGGACACCTTTATTTAACACTGAAAGATTCTGAATCCCGCATTAGTGCAATCATGTTTCGAAGCATGGCTTCAAAATTAACCTTTGCTCCTGAGGATGGAATGAACGTTTTAGTAGAAGGAAGAATAAGTGTTTATCCGGCTGGTGGAAATTATCAAATCTATATTGATAAAATGGAACAAGACGGAATTGGAAATTTATACGTCGAATTTGAACGATTAAAAAAGAAATTAAATCAAGAAGGATTATTTAATCAAGAACATAAAAAACCAATTCCAAAATTTCCAAGAAAAATTGGAATCGTAACTGCTCCGACAGGAGCTGCAATTAAAGATATCTTAAGTACGATTGCTAGAAGATTTCCTTTGTGTGAAACCATCCTTTTTCCATCCTTAGTTCAAGGAGTCATGGCAAAAGAAGATATTGTGAAAAATATTAAAAAAGCTAACGAATACGATTTAGATGTTTTAATCGTTGGTAGAGGTGGGGGATCCATCGAAGATTTATGGGCATTTAACGAAGAAATCGTGGCAAGAGCGATTTATGAATCGCGTATTCCCGTTATTAGTGCAGTAGGACATGAAGTAGATGTAACCATTGCCGATTATGTTGCAGACAAAAGAGCTCCAACACCGACAGGAGCTGCCGAGATGGCTGTCCCGACAGTAGAAGAAGTGAAAAATTTGTTTTTGACAAAGCAAATTGAAGTTTCCAACGCCTTTTTAACCAAACTAAACGAAGAAAAACATCATTTACATCGTTTAGCCAGCAGTTTTATTTTAAAAAATCCAATCGTTTTATACGATGTAAAAATTCAGAAATTAGATAGTTTAATAGATCAGTTAAAAAAAGCAATGGATTCTTATTTATTAGATAAAAAAGAAAAGATCCAAGCCATTAAAAGGCATTATATTTTACAAAATCCGGAAGTGATTTATCAGAATAAAATAGAAGAAATAAACAATAAAACGCAAATTTTAAAGAAAAATATTAAAACAGTTCTAGAAAGAAAACAAAACGATTATACTTTATTGGTTCAAACATTAAAGCTAGTAAATCCTTTAAATATTCTAGATAAAGGATATTCTTTAGTAAAAAAGGATGGACATATTATTAAAGATAGTAGTAAGATAAAGAAAAAAGATATATTAAAAATTCGCTTTTCTAAAGGAGAAGCAAATGTAGAAGTGAAGGAGATAGTACATGAATGAGATTACATTTGAAAAAGCATTACAAGATTTAGAGGGAATTATTAAAGACTTAGAAAGTGGAACTATTCCATTAGAAGAAGCTATTAATAAGTATACAGATGCGATGAATTTAGTAAAAATTTGTCAAGAAAAATTAGATAAAGCTACAAAACAAGTCAATAAAATTTTAAATGAAAATAATGAATTAGAAGATTTTCAAATTGAAGATAAGGATGAAGAAAAATGTCAAAACTAGTTACAAAAATCACGGATCGTGATGTGGACTTTAGCCAGTGGTATACTGACGTTTGCAAAGAAGCAGATTTAGTAGCTTACTCTAGCGTTAAAGGAAGCATGATCATAAGACCATATGGCTATGCAATTTGGGAAAACATTCAAAAAATTCTTGATCGAGAATTTAAAAAAACGGGACATGAAAACGTTCAAATGCCTATGTTTATTCCTGAATCTTTACTAAATGTTGAAAAAGAACACGTGAAAGGTTTTGCACCAGAAGTTGCATGGGTAACTTATGGAGGAGAAGAAAAATTAGAAGAAAGAATGTGTGTTAGACCAACAAGTGAAGTTTTATTCTGTGAACATTATAAAAACATTATCCATTCTTATCGGGATTTGCCAAAATTATATAATCAGTGGTGCACGATCGTTCGTTGGGAAAAAACGACTCGTCCTTTTTTAAGAAGTCGAGAAATTTTATGGCAAGAAGGACATACGATGCATAGAACAAGTGAAGAAGCTAAGGCTGAAACTTTACGGATGTTAAAAATTTATGAAAAATTCCAACGAGAATGTTTAGCACTTCCAGTACTTGTCGGAAGAAAAACCGAAAAAGAAAAATTTGCTGGAGCAGAAGAGACTTATACACTAGAGGCAATGATGTACGATGGAGTAGCACTTCAAAACGGAACAAGTCATTACTTTGGAGATCATTTTGCTAAAGCTTTCGGTATTCAATTTTTAGATGAAGATAATACTCTTAAAACACCATATCAAACCAGCTGGGGAGTAACAACTAGAATGATCGGTGGAATCATCATGACCCATGGCGATAACCACGGCTTAGTTTTGCCACCTAAAATCGCTCCAATTAAAGTGATCTTTATTCCAATTGGTACAGATGAAAAAGTTTTAAACACCATCGAAAAAATTGCTTCCACCTTAAAAGAAGAAATTACTTATAAAATAGATGATAGCGACAAATCCCCAGGATTTAAATTTGCTGCTGCAGAAGTAAAAGGAATTCCAATTCGCGTTGAAGTAGGACTTAGAGATTTAGAAAAAGATGAAGTAGTTCTTGTAAGAAGAGATACTTTAGAAAAGAAAAGTGTGAAGATTTCTGAAGTTCAAACCGAAATTGAAAAATTATTAGAAACGATTCAAAAAGATATGTATGAAAGAGCTTTAAAAAGAAGAGATGAAATGATCTACGATGTAAAAGATTATGAAACATTAAAAGATTATGCTCAAAACAAAGCTGGATTTATGAAAATCAATTGGTGTGGCGACATGGCTTGCGAAGATCAAATCAAAGAAGAGACAGGTTTAAAAAGCCGTTGTATCATTGAAGATGAAGAAGTTTCAGGTCCATGTGTAGTCTGTGGCAAAGAAGCAACCAAACGTATCTATGTAGGAAAGCAATATTAATTCGTTCATGAAAATGAACGTTTTTTTTATAAAAAAAAGGAAATCAAACATTTTTCTTGTATGTATTAGTAGAAGATAATTTTATCTTCTTAGAAAGGAGGAGCTATGGAACAAATATTTGGTTGGATGAAAGAAAAAAAGTGGCTGTGTAGTTTACTCTTTACTTTTATCTTATGTGGTGTTTTTGCAAGTCTTTATTTAGTAGAAGTTACAGCTGAAGAAGCATATGTTTGTCCAAAGACAGAGACTATAGAAGTAACACCAACAAAAAATGAAGAAATTGTCGTCGATATTAAGGGAGCAGTAGCAAATCCAGGAGTTTATCATGTAACTGAAGGCCAAATAGTAAATGACGTCATTAATTTAGCTGGTGGACTTCAAGCTGAGGCAGATACTTCGAACTTGAATCTTTCAAAAAAAGTTACCGATGAAATGGTTATCACAGTCTATACCAAAGAAGAAGTAAAAGACCAAGAAAAACAAGATGCTATTGTAGAAAGTGATAAACAAGAAGA
The DNA here is from genome assembly GCA_944350145.1 of uncultured Bacilli bacterium. GTDB lineage: Bacteria > Bacillota_I > Bacilli_A > RF39 > UBA660 > Ventrenecus. Next base: position 6,202 of record CALVOC010000009.1, on the reverse strand, counting down.
AGAAAAAACCGATGAAACCTCTGGATTAGTAAATCTTAATACCGCGACTTTAGAAGAATTGGAAACTTTGCCAGGCATTGGAGAATCAAAAGCCAAGAGTATCATAGAATATCGTAAAAACTGTGGCAAATTCACCAAAAAAGAAGACTTATTAAATATTAAGGGCATAGGAGATAGTGTTTTTGCAAAACTTAAAGACTATATTACGGTCTAATTTATTTTTCATCTGTTTTCTTTTCATAGTTATTTGTTTTTGCTTTATCTATTATCAAACTCCTAAAAAAAGCAAGTATAGTTTAGATGTAACAGAAATAACAGGCAATGTAGAATCGTTTAAAATGGATGGAAATTTTTTGAGTATGGAAGTGAAGGCATTAGAAAAAGTACAAGTATTTTATTATTTTAAAACTTTGGAAGAAAAAGAATATTTTATGGATCATTTAATGTATGGAATGAAAATAAATGTAGAAGGAACTATGAACGAACCGAGTAAAGCTTCACTTCCTCACACTTTTGATTATCACGATTATTTATACTATCAAAACATTTATCGCACTATGACAGCCAGCAAAATTACATTTTTAGAAAAAGGAAATCTTGTTGAACAAATCAAAACCTATTTTTATCGTTATATTTCCTCACGAGTGCATTCGGAATATCTTTTAGCATTAATTTTAGGAAATTCAGATAATATGGAAGTAGAAGCCATAAGAGATAATGGCATAAGTCATTTATTTGCCGTTTCTGGAATGCACATTTCTTTATTTATCGCGTTTTTAAATAAGATATTTGCTCGTTTTGGCAAGAAAAAAGATATTTTTTTCAATATTTTTCTCTTTTTCTATGCTTTCTTAGTAGGATTTACACCTTCTGTTTTACGATGTGTATGGCTTTTCTTTGGCATGAGTTTAAATCGATTCTTTGAATTGAAATTAAGCCGGTTAAAAGTATTTCTTTTCGTCTTTTTGGGAATGCTTCTATGGAACCCATTCTATTTAATGGATTTAGGATTTCAATATTCTTTCTTCATCTGTTTTACTTTTTTCTTTTTGAAACCTTCAAAAAGCTATTGGAAAAATCTTTTAAAAACAAGTACTGTAGCTACATTGGCAAGTATTCCAATAAGTGCCATTCATTTCTATGAAATCAATCTACTTTCAGTAATCTGGAATCTCTTATTTGTGCCATTTGTAACTTTTCTTTTATATCCAGCTTGTTTTCTTTATTTACTTTTACCGTTTTTTCTTCCCATCTTATCTTTATGCATTTCGTTATTTGAAAGAATCAATACATTTTGTCAAAAAATAACTTTCGGAACAATTTGCTTACCTTATATTCCTCCTCTTTATTGGATAATTTATATAGTATTTCTTCTTCTTTTTTTAAAAAGCAAAAACAAAACATGGCTACTTTATCTGTGTATTTTTGTTGTAGTAGTAAAAACACTTCCAAAACTTGATACAGCAAGTTATGTCTACTTTTTAGATGTCAATCAAGGAGATAGTACACTTTTTGTAAGTCCGTTAAAAAAAGAAATCATTTTAGTAGATACTGGGGGAACACTTTCATTTACAAAAGAAGATTGGGAAATAAGAAAGCGGAAAGTAAAACAGGGTAAAACGATAAAAACATTTCTTTATTCCTTAGGTATAACCGATATAGATTGTTTAGTCCTAACTCATGGAGATTATGATCATATTGGAAACGCGAAAGACATCTTAGCCGAGATCCCGTGCCATACAATTTTATTAAATTCCAATGCCGAGACAGGCTTGGAAAAAGAAATTCATGATCTTTATCCTACTAAAGTTCATGAATACGATCCCTCATTTTTTAAGTGGCATATCTATACCTCTACGAGCAAAGAGGAAAATATGGCTAGTATTGTTTTAAAAATTCAAGTTTCTCATTTTTCTTTTCTAATGATGGCGGATGCTCCAAAAGAAAGAGAAAGATCCATGCTTGAACAAAGTATTTCAAGTGATGTTTTGAAAATAGGGCATCATGGTTCTTCGACAAGCAGTGATCCACTATTTTTAAAAAAAGTAAATCCAAGTTATGCAATCATTAGTGTCGGATTAAAGAATCGTTATAATCATCCGAGTAAAGAAACAATTGAAAATTTACAAAACTTAAATATTCCTTATTACGAAACGAGTAAATATAAAACAATTTGGTTTAAAATTTCTAAAAATAAGATGAAAATGTATACTTTAAAAGAAAATTCATGATAAGATAATACTATGGTGATGTTATGAATATTTACTTAATTCAAACAGATTCAAGATATTTATTAGAACATAAAATAGAAGCTATTACCAAAAAAAGTAAAAATTGCCTAACTTATGTGTACGATAAAAATATCAAAGAAATTTTAGAAGAGGCTTCGTATGTTTCTTTATTTGATGAAACAAAATACGTAATTGTGAAAAATGCAAATTTTTTTGGCAAAGAAAAACTTGCTGAAAAAGACGAACAAGAATTAGAAAAATATTTTCTTTCTCCATATGAAAAAACAGTTTTAATTTTTGTTACTTATGAAGAAGTAGATAAAAGAAAGAAAATAACTAAGCTTATAAATGAAAATTATACTTTGATTACTTTAGAATCGCCTAAAGGATATGAACTTTCTAATGAAATAAAAAAAGAGCTATCGATCTATAAAGTAAGTGATGCTGCCATAAAATATTTAATAGAAGCTTCTTTAAATCAATACGATTTAATCGAAAATGAAATCACGAAATTTTCTTTATATTTTCAAAAAAACGATTCTATTTCCTTAAATCAAATGAAAGAGATCGTCGCTTCAAATGTGAACGAAAATCTTTTTAAATTTACGGATGCAGTTATAACTCATAATATGAAAGAAACATTTAAACTTCTAAAAGACTTTTTAAGTGTAAAAATTGACGTCGCTCAACTTACAAATTTACTTCTTAGAGAATTTCGATTGCTATTGTATTACAAAATTTTAGAAAAAAAACAATATTCATTGAACGAAATCGCTCAAAAACTTTCTCTAAGAGATTGGCAAGTAACTAAAATTATGAGAAATGCTTCCAATTTTCATATTGACGATTTAAAAGATCACATTTTATTCTTTGCCAACATGGATTATAAAATTAAATCGGGTAGTTGGGACAAAGTCATGGGATTATATACTTTTTTAATAAAATATTTTGCTTAAAAAAAACATCACTTTCAAAAAAGTGATGTTTTTTATAAATATTGATTTAATTTTTCAGTATTTTTAAAATTTAATTTAGCAATTTCTTCTAGCTTTTCCCGTCCATAAGTTTGAACAATTTTGGCCGCTAATTTATCGACATCTTCTCCAGCACCCTTTAATAATGGAGTAGAAAACTCTTTACTTAATTCATCCATTTGCAATAAGAAAATATAACGGCTAATACAACTTGCCGCGGCAACAGAAGCACATTTACTTTCTGCTTTTGTTGTAAAATCAATATTGGTAACTTTTTCAGTAGCTTCTTTAATATGCTCAAAATATTTTTGAGGATAAACAAATTGATCGACGACAATTGCGTCATACGAAGGAGTTCTTTTTTTCATTTCTACTAAAACTTTATTATGTAAAATGGCTTTAATTTTGTTCATATTAAAACCCATTTTCTGATATTTATTATATTCCTTATTTTTTAAAATAAAAGTACAATGTTTCACTTCTTTAATAAGAGTAGGAGCTATTTCCATAATTTTAGCATCCGTTAAAGTTTTTGAATCTCGTACTCCTAATTCATCGATAAAAGGAATTTGCTCTTTAGGAATATAAGCAGCTGTAACAACAATCGGTCCAAAATAATCGCCAGTTCCAACTTCATCGGAACCAATCGTACTTTTTTTATATAGAACAGTTCTTTCTTTTTTTTCTTTTTCTTTCTTTTTTTCATTTTCATAAATATTAATTTTTTTCCCTGTTAACTTTTGTTCCATTTCTGTCCACATTTTAGCATCAATATCGGCACTGATACCTTGAAACATTACCTTGCCAGATTCATAAAGAGTTACAATTGTATCGGCATCCATAGCTTGAAAAACAGCATAGGGTGGAGTTTTTTCTCTTCGTAAAGGAGTATAATATTCAATCATTTTTTCTTTTAATTTATCACTTACTTTAAAAACAATAGTCATTTTTTCTTCACCAGCTTTATTGTACTAAATTTCCATTCTTTTGTCCATTTTCTTTTGAAAAAAAATATTTTCTTTCTATTTCATCTATGATATGATAGTATCAGAATAGTACGATAAGAAAGAATTTTGAGTAAAAAGAATAAATTGTTACATACTAAGAATAGGAGTCTAATTATGTTAGAAAAATTACAAGAAAATAAAAAAGCTTTAATATTGTTTATTTTAATATTGTTTATGATTTGTATCGGTATTTCTTATGCATATTGGTATTTAACGCATATTCAAAGTGGAACCAATCAAGTAGTAACAGATTGTTTTGATATTGAGTTTATTGAAGAAAGTGAAGCGATTACTCTTTCTAAAGCTTATCCAATGACCGATGAAGAAGGAAGTACTCTTACTCCTTATACATTTAAAATATCTAATAAATGTGCTTCTTATGTCAGTTATCAAGTGAATTTAGAAATCCTAAATACAACAACTTTAGATAGTCAATATGTTAAAGGAATGATTGATACAAATGCAAAAGTTTTAACTGAAAATGAAGTTGTTCAAACAACTTTAGACAATGCAACAACATCTTATAAATTAACTACAGGATATTTAGATCATAATGAAGAGAGAACACATACATTCAGATTATGGATTGATGAGAATGTGGGAATGGATGATCCAGTAAGCAATAAAACATTTGAAGGAAAGATAACAATTACAGCTTCATACATTACAGAGATGCCAACCGATTATGATTTATGTGTTGAAGAATATGGGGAAGATAGTATCAATTGTAATATCATTGCTCAGTTAGATGATACAGGAGCCTGTCCAGAAGCAAATGAAGATGGAACAGTAAAAATAACTGAAATGGAAGATACAAACAACTACCTTTGTAGTGCACCAGATGATTATGGAACAAGTTATTACTACCGAGGAACTGTAGAAAATAATTGGGTAAAATTTGCTGGATACTATTGGAGAATCCTAAGAATCAATGGTGATGGTTCAATAAGAATGATCTATGCAGGAGATGCCAGTGTCATCGATGCCTTACCAAATATAGGATATATGTATGGAAATCGAGATGGAATAGTAGAAGCCAGCACTTCGAATTCTACGAGTAATCATGCAGCAACTTCTACGATATACTATGCTAAAGAATATATATATGATGTATCTACAGATCGCTTTAGATTAAAAGAGCCAATTGGCTTATTAGGAACTGAAGTAACCAATGATTATGTTGGATGGTATACCTTGAATAGTACAAATACTGCTAGATCAGATTCTTTTGTGTATAAAGTAACAGATGTAGATCCGAGTGATGGAAGTAGTGATGCTCAGGTTAGTTATAGTATTATAGCATATGGGACTACTTCTAAAGAAAAAGCCCAAACAAATACAAATGATAGTACCATAAAAGAATATATAGATGAGTGGTATGAAAGTCATATCAAAGATACAGAATACGAGCAATATATATCCGACACTTTATTTTGTAATGACCGAAGTTTCTATTATACAATACCTAGTGAATATACAAATTTAGGATATGGAACGGAGCAAACTGCATATCGTTGGTATGCTTTTCCGATTAGTAGAGGAGTAACATTAAATTGTGTACAGCAAAATGATCGATTCACAGTAAATGATGAATCTATGGGAAATGGTGATTTAACCTATCCAATTGCATTATTTACAACTGATGAAGCCTATTTAGCAGGTGGATCTAATACTAATAATTCTAAATATTATTTGTATACAGGAAACATTTATTATCCAATGTCGCCTCGCTACTTTGAACATGTTGCATTTGTTAATACTGTGCATTCTGACGGCAATTTGGGACCTTCTTCTAGTGTGAATATTTCACGCGGTATTCGACCTGTCATAAATCTAAAGCCAAATAGCTTAAAACAAGGAGATGGAACGGCTTCTAATCCTTATCGGGCCTTGCCTAATGCATAATTTGAAATTTTGCAAATGGAAATATTAAGTGTCCGCACATATTATTACCTAAAATGTAAGATTTTATATACTTGATAATATCATG
>CALVOC010000008.1 GCA_944350145.1 uncultured Bacilli bacterium | reverse complement strand
AACATGATATTATCAAGTATATAAAATCTTACATTTTAGGTAATAATATGTGCGGACACTTAATATTTCCATTTGCACCATCTCAAGATAGAGCTCTTCTAAACTTTTATTGAATTAAATGAGAATAATAAATAATTTCTTTATTTAATTTTTTAGCAAATTGAATTTCTTTTTTTGTACTTTCTCCTATATAATGATCCACGTCCAAAACCAAAATGGCATGAGCAAGTTTTATTCTCTCTTTATGCATTTCATCAAGTATTATAGCTTCTTCTTGAGTATAATCATCTTTGCGAGTTTTAAAAGGATTATAAAGAGGCATTAGCATACAATTTCCTTGCATTTCCAAAGTTTCAGCGATTTCTATCATTTCTTTAATAAATTTCATGCTTCCACACACAGTAATAACCTTCATTAGCGTCTTTCCTTAATCGCTGCTTGAGCTGCTGCAAGTCTAGCAATAGGTACTCGAAAAGGAGAACAAGAAACATAATCTAGACCAATTTGATGACAAAATTGAATTGAAGAAGGATCTCCTCCGTGTTCACCGCATACCCCTAAAGAAATATTTGGTTTTGCCTTTCTTCCTCTTTGAACAGCAATAGTAACCAACTCTCCGACTCCTGTTTGATCTAATTTGGCAAATGGATCTTGTTCTAAAATTTGTTTATCATAATACTCATTTAAAAACTTTCCGGCATCGTCTCTTGAGAATCCAAAAGTCATTTGAGTTAAATCATTGGTTCCAAAAGAGAAAAAGTCCGCATATTGAGCAATTTGATCCGCGATAAGTGCAGCTCTTGGAAGTTCAATCATGGTTCCAACTTGATATTTTAAAGATCGACCAAATTTTTCAAAGACTTCTTGAGCCGTTTTATCTACGATTTCTTTTACATAAGTAAATTCTTTAACCGTGCCTACCAAAGGAATCATAATTTCAGGTTCAACATTTAAACCTTGTTTTTGCACTTCTAAAGCAGCTTCAATCACAGCTCTTGTTTGCATTTTTGCAATTTCAGGATAAGTAATTGCAAGACGACAACCGCGATGCCCCATCATTGGATTAAATTCTCTTAAAGAAGCAATACGATCTTGAACATCTTGAACTGAAATATGAAGATCTAAAGCAAGTTTTTCAATCTCATCTTCCTCTTTAGGTAAAAATTCATGTAAAGGTGGATCCAAATAACGGATGACTACAGGATTTGGAGCCATTGCTTGATAAAGTTTTATAAAATCATCTTTTTGATAAGGCAAAATGGCTTCAAGAGCTTTTTCTCTTTCTTCTACAGTAGTGGCCATGATCATCTTTCGAAAATTAAAAATTCGTTCTGGTTCAAAAAACATATGTTCAGTCCTACATAAACCGATTCCCTCGGCTCCAAACTTTTTAGCTTGTAAAGCATCCTTAGGATTATCCGCATTTGCCCGAACTCGCAATCTTCTCATTTGATCTGCCCAAGACATAAAAGTTTCAAAATCCCCACTTATACTTGGAATTTCTGTTGCAATTAAACCAGCATAAACCTTACCAGTTGAACCGTCTAAACTAATTGGATCCTTTTCATAAAATGTCTGTCCATCTTTCGTTTTAATCCATTTTTCATCTTCATTAATCGTTAACTCACCGCATCCAGAAACACAACAAGCACCCATTCCCCTTGCGACAACAGCAGCATGACTAGTCATTCCTCCACGAATCGTTAAAACCCCTTCAGCATGATGCATTCCCTCAATATCTTCTGGACTCGTTTCTAAACGAACCAAAATCACTTTTTCACCATTTTTATGAGCTTCAATTGCTTCTTTTGCTGAAAAATAAATATGACCTGCTGCAGCTCCAGGACTTGCTGCAAGACCAGTCGCGATAGGCTTTGCTGCTTGTAAACTTTGTAAATTGAACACAGGATGTAATAAAGCATCTAGACTTTTAGGATCGACATTTAACAAAGCTTCTTCAACAGAAATTTTTCCTTCTTTCACTAAATCAACTGCGATTTTAATTGCCGCGGCAGGAGTTCTTTTACCATTTCTGGTTTGTAACATATAAAGTTTGCCATTATCTATAGTAAATTCCATATCTTGCATATCTCGGTAATGATCTTCAAGTTTCTTTGACAATTCTTTAAATTGAGCATAAATTTCTGGCAAATCTGTGGCCAACTTTGAAATAGGACTAGGCGTTCTTATCCCGGCAACTACGTCTTCTCCTTGAGCATTCATTAAATATTCACCATAAAGTTCATTTTCTCCAGTTGCAGGATTTCTAGTAAAGGCAACCCCAGTTCCAGAATTCTTTCCTCGATTACCATAAACCATTTCCTGAACATTAACAGCAGTTCCCCATGAAGAAGGAATATCATTCATCCTTCGATAATAAATCGCTCTTTCATTATTCCAACTGCGAAAAACAGCAGCTACAGTCTCAAATAGTTGTTTAATAACCTCTTGTGGAAATTCCTCACCGGCCATCTCTTGATAGATTTTTTTAAAATCATCCGCAATCTTCACCATATCATCGGCATCTAAATCGATATCATACTGAATACCTTTCGCTTTTTTAACTTCTTCTAAATGCTTTTCAAAAGCATCCTTGGAATACCCTTTTACGACATCGGCATACATTTGAATGAGTCGGCGATAGGAATCGTAAACAAAACGTTTATTTTGAGTAACCTCGCTATATCTTAAAGCTACTTCATCATTCAAACCCAAATTCAAAACAGTATCCATCATTCCAGGCATACTAGCCCGAGCACCGCTTCGAACACTTAACAATAATGGTGTGTTAGGATCTCCAAATTTTTTATTAGTAAGCTGTTCTAGACGATGTAAAGCATCAAGAATTTGCGATTTTACATCTTCTCCTAATTTTTCATCATTTTCATAATACCAATTACAAGCTTCTGTTGTAACCGTAAATCCTTGAGGAACAGGAAATCCAAGTCTTGTCATTTCAGCTAAGTTTGCTCCTTTTCCTCCTAATAAATCTTTCATATCTTTGTTTCCTTCTTGAAAACTATAGACAAATTTATGCATGAGCATTCTCTCCTTTACTTTAATCTCATTATAAAATAGAATTTCAAAAAGTACCAACAAATAGACACTTCTTGACTCATTTTTTACTTTCTTTGCATTTTATGCAGATATTCTTGCCTCAAATAATCATTCGATAGATGCGTATAAATTTGAGTGGTACTTAACTTCTCATGTCCAAGTAATTCCTGAACTGTTCTTATATCTGCACCGTTTTCTAACATATGAGTTGCAAAAGTATGCCTTAAGGTATGGGGGGAAGCATGATGCGTTAAACAAACTTCTCGAACTCTTTTGTCGACGATTTGTTCAATACTAGCTCTTTTTAATTGACTTCCTTTAGAATTCAAAAACAAGTAATCTGTATTTTCCTTAATAAGCTTAGATCTTACTTTTAAATAATCTTCTAAAGCACTTAAAGCATAATCTCCAAAAAAAACAATCCTCTCTTTTTTTCCCTTTCCTAAAGTTTTAATACTTCTTTCTTTCACATCAATATCACTTAATTTTATATTAGATAGTTCACTAACACGTAAACCAGTAGCATATAAAAGTTCAAAAATAAGTCGAATTTCATAATCCCGAGGTGTTTTAAGATCTTTAAAATCCAAAAGCAAACGTATTTCTTCATCATTTAAAGTATTAGGAAGCTTTCTTTTTTGCTTAGGATTATGAATCGTTTTAAATATATTAGAAGCAATCTCTTTTTCCTCAACTAAATAAGTATAAAAACTTCTTAACGCGGTAATATGCCTAGATAAACTACTGTTAGCAAAATGAGCCGAATCTAAATATTTTAAGTATTCCCATATTTCTTCTTTCGTAATTTTTCTAAAATCCAAATGCCGGTCTTGAAGATATTTAGAAAAAGTTTCTAATTCGTGTTTATAGCCTAAAATTGTATTTTCACTATAATTTCGACTATATTTTAAATAATCCAAATAACGAAAAATCCATTTATTCATACCTTCACCCACTCTATCCTAATTATAGTTCATTTTTATCTTTTTGCATATTTTTTTTGAAAAAACCTATACTAATCATGTGATGAATATGTTCTATTTAAACGCATTTCTTTTTTTCTCGATCTTGGGTTTCTCAGGAGAATTTCTTTTAAGTTTTTTCATGAAACAATCTAAAGAAACCTTATTGCTTGGACCATGGATGCCCATTTATGGAATTGGCTTTTTGACAACTTATCTCATAGATAAAATTTTAGAAAAAAAACAATTTACAGGTAAGAAAAAAATCTTTTTATGCTATCTTTTTAGTATCTTTTCATTAACTTTATTAGAAGAAATAGGCGGTTTATTAACATTCGCTCTTTTTCATAAAAACTACTGGGATTATAGTTCAATACCATTTTCCATAGGACCGTATATCAACGTTTTTATCTCACTCATCTGGGGATTCTTAGCAATGATAATTCAATATATCATTTTTCCAAAAATCACTTTTCTGTTCAAAAAGACGCCAAAATGGCTAACGATATTTCTTTTCCTACTCTTTATTTTAGATAACTACTTCTGCCTCAAAAGAAATCACATTTTCATTTTAACCTTTATTAGGTTGACACGCTGAATTTACATCGCTTTTAAACCATGTTATAATGATTTTAGAAGGTGACTTTGTATGTTGAGAGCAATCCAAATTTTAATAAATAAATTTTTAACATTTCTTTTAAAAATTCTAGGCAAAAACGGAACCCAATTTCCAGGAGCAATTAGTTATAATATCAATCAACACATTTTAGAAAAAATAAAATATCCTAAATATGTTATTGGAGTTACAGGCTCTAGTGGAAAAGGAACGACGACCAATTTTATCTATCACATTCTTAAAGATGCAGGATATGATGTCGTTTACAATTCTTCAGGAAGCAATGGAATTCGTGGAATTACCACTCTAATTTTAAATAACTGTACAATTTTCGGGAAATTTAAACACGAAGTCTTACTTTTAGAATTAGATGAAAAACACTTACATTTAGCCTTTGGAAAAAACAAAATGACTCACTTAGTAATAACCAATATTACACGTGATCAGCCAGCCAGAAACGGTTCGCCAGATTTAATTTATCAAGCCATTTTTAATAGCTTGGATGAAAAAACAACTATTGTATTAAATGCCGATGATCCAGGTTTAATGAAAGCTCGCCTTACATTTCCAGGAAAAATCATTACTTATGGAATAAATAAAACAAAAGACTCTTATCAAAAAAGTATCAATTTCAGTGTCGATGAAGCTTATTGTCCAAACTGTCATAAAAAATTAATTTATTCTTATTATCACTATGGACATATTGGTTCTTATTATTGTCCAAACTGTGATTTCAAAAGAGGAAATCCAGATTATGTAGCTACTAAAGTAGATTTAAAAGAAGAAAAAATGTGGGTCAACAAACAAGAAATCAAGCTAAACAAAGACTTTCTTTTTACAGCCTATGCCTCCTTAGCAGCCTATGCCCTTTGTCATACAATCGGAGTTTCTGAAAAAGAAATCCTACACGCATTTAATGAAAATCCCATCCCAACAAAAAGAGGACATGATTTAAAACTAGGTACAAGAACAATCACGATGCTAGAAAGCAAAAATGAAAATGCTTTAAGTTACTATCAATCATTAAAATATATTGTCAATGCCGAAGGAAAAAAAGTAGTAATTCTAGGATTTGATAACGTTTCTAGAAGATACAAATACAACGATTTATCATGGCTATGGGATGTAGAATTCGAACTTTTAAATGATGAAAGTATTGAAAAAGTAATTTTAATCGGTCGTTTTAAATGGGATGTTCGAGTTCGATTACTTTACGCGAAAATTCGTGAAGACAAAATTATCATGCTCGATGACTTAAACGATTTAACTCATGTTTTAAAAAGTGAAACCAAAGGAAATATTTATACAATGGTATGCTTCGATATGACTGAAATACTTTTAAATAAGTTTAAGGAGGACAAAAATGGAAACAATTAAAATTGCTCATTTATATTATGATTTAATGAATTTATATGGGGAACACGGGAATGTTTTAGCATTAATTCATCATTTAGAAGAACACAAAATAAAAGCCATTGTTCATTATTTATCCATCGAAGATGACATTGATTTTGATAAATACGACGTATTTTACATTGGAAGCGGAAACAAACCAGCCTTTAAACTTGTTTTAGAAGATATTTTAAAAAGAAAAGAACAAATCGAAAAAGCTTTTAAAGAAAACAAATTCTTTTTAATTACTGGCAATGCCATAGATTTATTTGGAAAAAGCTTTAACACTTTAAATGGCAAAGAAATAAAAACCCTAGGTTTATTACAATATGAAGCATTTGAAACCGATTTTCGAATTGTCGGTGAACAAGTTTATCATTTTCCAAAAATTGAAGAAGAAATTATTGGATTTCAAAACCGTAACACAGTACTACGATTTGTAAAAGAAAAGCACTTATTTGATGTTAAAAATGGCACTGGCTACATTCCAAAATCCATTGTTGAAGGAATCAAAAAAAACAATTTTTATGGAACCTATATGTTAGGGCCACTCTTAATTAGAAATCCATACTTTACGGAATATTTTGTCGAGCAAATAATCAAACAAAAAAATATTGCCTTTGAACCATTTACAGACAAACTAGAAATTAAAGCATATGAAGAATACCGCAAAAATATGTTAAATGAAAAAAGTAATTCTTAATCAACAACAGAATTACTTTTTTGTTTTTCTTTATCCAAACGTTCTTGCAATGAAAAATGACATCCGCAGTAATCTTGACGATAGAGATTGTATTCCTTAGACATTCTTATACTTTCTCTATATCCATCGTGTTTTTTAAAATCACTATAAAGAAAAGAAACACCATATTCTAAAGCCAATTCTTCCCCAATTTCATTAATTTTTCCGGAATTTTTATAAGGACTAACTGTTAAACTCGTACCAAAATAATCAAAATGCAACTCTTTAGCTTTTTGAACAGTTTTTCTAAGTCTCAAACGATAGCACTTAAAGCATCGTGAGCCACCCTCTTTTTCTCGTTCTAAGCCCATACTTATTTTATCAAATTCTTCATGCTCATAATCACAATCTAAAAAAGAAATAGGATATGTAGTTTTAAACTCTCTTAAAAAACGTTTTTGCTCTTCTTTTCTCTTGTCATATTCTTCCCTAGGTTCAATATTTGGATTATAATAAAAAACCGTTATCCGAAAAAAATCGGCTAATCTAAGAAGAACTGCTGAAGAACAAGGTGCACAACAAGTATGTAATAACAACGTCGGAATTCTTCCGATTTTTTCGTTTTCATGAAGAATTCTTTGCATCTCAATATCATAGTTTTTCTTTTCCATACCAAACACCTCATCACAAAATATTTTAGCACTTTTAAAGCAAAAAAAGAAGCCTATTAATATAGGCTAAATGAAATTTTATCACTTGAAGAATCCAAATAAAGAATTCCTTGTTTTCCCTCTAAAGAAGCATAAATTTCAATATATGTATTCAACTTTTCCATATTAATTAAATTGACATATACACTATTGCCATCATTCATCCTCAAAAAGAAACGTGTCTCATCAATCATGACATCATTACTCTTCCATGGTTGATACTCAATCTCACTAATGAGTTGAACGACATTTACATCAATTTTTTTTAAAGTATCGATCAATCTCGTATAAAGAGTATCTGGAACATAATTGATTAAAGTAGGCACCCCATCAAGATCTGTTTCATCAATTTCTTTAGCATTGCTTAAAATCAACTTATTATTGTTTCGATTATAAAATAATGGCTTGGCTTCCGTTACTTCTAAAGTTAAAGTGCCAAAAAGACTTTTATGAATTTGAACCTCATTTAAAAACGGTAAATCAAGAAGTCGCTTTTTTATTTCTTGATTAGAAACTTGAAACAAATATGGATAATTTTTAAAACCAGCCGTGGTAATAATTTCATGATCACTTACATAAGAATTACCAATAATAACAATATGTCTTGTCTTAACATGAAACAAGTAAAAGAAAAAAATAGCCACAAGAAAAAGAAGAAAGAATATTTTTAAAATAACTTTCCATTTAATCCGCCTTTTTATTACTTTCTTCTTCATATCCCTCACCAGTCTTTAAATTCTTGCTCTAAGATAAGGTCAATATGATATACCCTTTCTACCTCATCATGTATTAATTGTATCAAACTTCTTATATCTTTTCCAGTTGCATTTCCCAAATTAATAATAAAATTCGCATGCTTGACACTCACCATTGCATCATTGATTCTTTTGCCCTTTAACTGAAGTTCAGAAATAAGCTGCCAACTCGCTAAAGAAGAACTAGGATTTCGAAAGACACTTCCCGCACTTGGATAATCTAAAGGTTGAGACGATGCTCTCCTCAAAAAGCGTTCTTTAATTAATTGGAACGATTCCTCTTTATTTCCTTTTTTTAACTGAAAAGTAGCCGAAAGAATTATACATCCAGGATGAGTTTTAAAACTAGAAGTACGATAACCATATTCCAAATCATCTGAAGAAATACTTAAAATTTCTGAGTCTGGTGTAACCACCATAACCTCTTTTAAAACATCAAAAGTAGAGACTTTATAGGCTTCAGCATTTCCAAAAACACAGCCTCCGACTGTCCCTGGAATTCCACTGGCCCATTCTAAACCACTCAAACCATGTGCCAAAATATCTCTAGACAGAAAATTTATCATCACACCAGCACCAGCCACAACCTGTTCATCATGATAAGTTATACTTTTAAATTGATCTAATTTTACAATCACTCCTGGATAAGTTGTGTCCGATAAAACAACATTAGAACCATTTCCTAAAACAAAATAAGAAAGATTCTTTTCTTGAACAAGCCTAAAAAAACGTTGAACTTCTTCAACCGTTCTAGGATGTAATAAATATTTTGTTTTCGTATCAATACGATAAGTATTTAATTTTTTAAGTGAAACATTTTCCTCCAATATCCCACATTTTTCCAATTCTTGTTTCATGAAATAAGTTTCCTTATCTCTTGATAAATAATTAAAGCACTATTTTGAACCGCTTCATTATGCATCGCATGAATCATCTTCAACCTTATTGTCGTATCTGTAAGCATTTTATGAATTTCTTTATTTAACGTTTCGACAGACAAATCCTTTTCTTCTAAAAGATCTATACATTTTTTTTCTTTCAACTCTAAAGCATTGTAATATTGATGATTATTCGCGACATTTGGACTAGGAATAATAATGGATGGAATCTCTAAAGCAAGAATTTCACTTAAACTTCCCGCTCCAGCTCGTGAAACAATTAAATCACTAGCTTTTAAAAGACCAGGAAGTTCCTCAATATAAGGAAAAATCAACACATTACTTGGAAAAGTTTCTTTTTTAAAATCATCAAAATGAGAAGCACCAGTAATGTAACAAACTTCATAGTTTTCCTTACCAACTTGTTGTAAATAAGCTTTCATTTTTTCATTTAAGGATCCACTTCCCAAAGATCCTGCCACGACCGTTACTAATTTTTTTCCTTTTGTAAATCCCAAACTTTCTTTATCTTTTTTAGGAATCTCTAAAGCCCACGCACCACAAGGATGACCTGTATAAATAATTTTTCCCTTAGTTTTTAAATACTTCTTACTTTCTAAGAAGGTTACCCCAATCAAATCCGCATATTTACAAACCATTCTATTTGCTTTACCAGGAATACTATTTTGTTCATGAATAAATGTTTTAATATGCATTTCCTTAGCTGCCTTTAAAACTGGATAAGTAACATACCCACCTACTCCAATGACTACATCAGGTTGAAATTTCTTAAAAATTTCTTTACACTTTTTCTTAGCTTTATAAATCAAAACAATATCTTTTAAATCGTTTACAATATTTTTAGTAAATCCATAAATTTCTATGCTTTCATAAGGAATATTTTTCTTAGGAATAACATCTTTTTCCATACGATTATGAGTTCCAATATATAAAACTTCTAAATTTTTTTCATGCTTTTTAAACTCTTCAATGATCGCTAAAGCTGGATTAATATGCCCCATTGTCCCACCGGCAGTTACAACAATTTTCATCCCATCACTCTTTTCTTGCTCTTTTATTATACTATATTTTTTTCTATTTTTTTCTAGAACTCGATTCAGAAATGTCAAGAATAGCATTTTTTTCATGAAATTTTAATAAAATGAAATAGAACGGTGAGACTTATGAAAGAGAAAAAAATGGATTCTATTTTATTTATTGCAGTTCTAATTATTAGCATTTTTGGAATTGTTATGATCTATTCAGCCAGTTCAATATGGGCCGAGTATAAATTTCAAGACTCCCTAAAATTTGTAAAAAGCCAATCTTTCTTTTTCGTAATCAGTGTATTTCTTTGTCTATTTGTCAGTAAAATTCCAATTCAATTTTGGAAAAAGAATGCCAATAAAATCATTGGAATATGTCTTATATTATTAATATTAGTTTTAATACCAGGAATTGGAACTATTCGAAATGGATCAAGAAGTTGGTTTGGTTTTGGTGGATTAGGAATTCAACCTTCCGAATTTGCCAAGATTGGTTTAATTATTTTTGTATCCAAATATTTAAGCAACAATCAAAAAGATCTTCGCGATATCAAAAAAGGTGTATTACCCATCCTGGGGATCATTTTTCTCTTCTTTGGCCTCATCATGTTAGAACCAGATTTTGGAACTGCAATGGTAATCGTTCTAACTCTTTTAAGTTTAATTTTTATAAGCGGTGTAAAACTTTCCTTTTTTTTAAAAATAGGTCTTTTAGGTTTAAGTGGAATTGTCCTTTTAATTATTGTCGCTCCTTATAGAATGGCCCGAATTGTTTCTTTTTTAAATCCTTGGAGCGATCCATTAGGAAGTGGATTTCAAATCATTCAGAGTTTATATGCAATTGGTCCAGGAGGATTACTTGGGCAAGGATTTTTAAACTCCCATCAAAAGCATTTTTACTTACCTGAGCCTCAAACCGATTTCATTTTCTCTATCATCAGTGAAGAATTTGGATTTCTAGGCGTTTTAATTGTCATATCTTTCTTTTTCTTTTTGTTTTATCGAGCCGTCAAAATTTCTTTAAAAGAAACCGATTTATTTGCTAAATTTTTATCTTTTGGACTTGCAATTGGCATTCTTATTCAAGCCTCATTAAATTTATGTGTAGTTATCGGTCTTATTCCTGTAACAGGAGTTACTTTACCTTTCTTTAGCTACGGAGGATCAAGCTTATTAACCAGTATGATTAGCATTGGAATCATTCTCGGAATATCAAAACACAACAATTAATTTTTAGGACTTGTAAGTTTTCAATTTTTCTGTTACATTTAAGATAGGAAGTGAGAGTAGTGAGAATTTTACATATGCAAAATTGGGATGCAAATGCAATTATACAAGCCATCCCAAAAGCAAAAGAACAAGGTTTCGATGCTTGTCTAATCGGACCTGTTCAAAAATTAAAGGAGGACGGATACAAAGAATGGTGGATGAGCTATCAACCAACCGGATTTCAAATTGGCAACATTTATCTTTCTAAAACAGACATTCAAAACATTTGCCAAATAGCCCACAGTTATCTTCTAGACACTCATATCGACTGCATCATAAATCATACAGGATCTAAAGAAAACGATGCCCTAACCCCTCATCCAAATGTCGATCCAAGATTATTAAAGAATCCTGAATATTGGAAAGAGAAAAAAAATGTATCAAACTGGGAAGATCGAAAAGATGTGATCACCCACTGCATGAATGTTCCAGGATTAAATGTCTATCATCCTGAAGTTCAAAAAATGATTAGTGAATTTCTAAATGAGTTAGTTGATCTTGGAGTAATGGGATTTCGATTTGATGCTGCAAAATCCATTGGCCTACCAAGCGAAGGATATACCTTTTGGCCAGATTTAATTTATAGTTTAAAAAAATGGGGTTTATTTCTTTATGGAGAAGTAATCTTTGAAAAAAGCCAAAATGTTCTTGCTGAATATGCCAAATACATTAATGTTTTGGGAAGTTATGTAAACGAAAATCCAAATCGCAGTGTCCTTTTTAGCGAAAGCCATGATTCTTTTTTAAGTGAAGATGCCCTAGGATACACCAAAAACAAATCTAGTGAAGAGATTATGAAAGAATACTGTGCTCTTGTAAGAAACCATGAAAATACATTATTTTACATTCGTCCATTCGATGAAACCTGGAAAAATCCTCAAATCAAGGAAGCTCATGAAAATGCCTTAAAAAGAGTTCGAAAAATTGCCTAATTAAAAGGCAATTTTTTTTAAATAAAAAAAGTCTTAACTCGAAGACTTTATAACCAAACTCCATAAGTAATCGCGGCCATAGCTAAAAGAAGCCCTACCACATAAAATATTTTCACAATGTCGGTTTCTCTCCATCCTAACTGTTCAAAGTGATGATGAAGTGGAGCCATTTTAAAGACTTTCCGATGAAATTTTCGAATTGCAATAATTTGAATCATACTAGATAATGTTTCAACTACAAAAACTCCACCAATCACAGCTAAAGAAAGTTCGTGTCTTGTTACGATACAAATTGCTGCCATTGTTGCTCCTAAAGAAAGACTACCCAAGTCTCCCATGAATACTCTAGCTGGATGTGTATTAAAGAGCAGAAATCCGAGTAAAGCTCCGACGAGCACAAAGCAGAAAATTGCAACTTCCTGATATCCTTCCATCCAAGTGGTATTCCAGCTAATGATTCCTAAAGCAATAAAAGCAATCATACTTAAGCCACCACAAAGACCGTCCAAACCGTCTGTGATATTTACAGCATTACTGCTACCAACCAATAAAAACAAAATAAACAATCCAAAAGTCCACCCCATAGGAAACACAATATTTAAAGAAGTTATATCTATAACGGGCTCACCGCCATATTTCATAAAAATATAAAAGAAAACTAAAGCAATCACCATTTGCAATAAAAACTTTGTCGATATTCTTAATCCTTGATTATTATGATAACGAACCTTTAGCCAATCATCAATAAAGCCTAATACAGCATAAGAGATAAATACCAACAACACAATTGTCAAATTATGATTTAATTCTATACTCCCTCGCAAATAAAGCAAAAATAAAGTAATAAGAACCGGAAAAATAAAAATGATTCCCCCCATTGTCGGTGTTCCTTCTTTTTTTTGATGACGTTCTCCAATGGTCTCACTAACGTGTTGTCGAAAATTAATTTTTTTTAAAAAAGGAATAAAAATTAATCCACAAATGATAGCAAAAATAAAGCCCAGCATCATAGCAAGTGCTGTTTTAGCTAAGATTAACATACTCCCACCTACCTATCTTTATTATACAATAAAAGCTTTAAAAATCTTTAATTTTTCTTTTTTTTGACAAAATTTAGACATTATCCAAGTAACAATTTAACCGTACCGCCTTCTTTTACGTAACTATTTGCTTCTGGTGTTTGATATAAAACAGTCGTTCCATCTCCAGCATATTCCACTGAAAAGCCTTTTAAGCTTTCCTTTGCTTCCTCTAAAGACTTTCCTGTTACATCTGGAATTTGATGATATTTAGTATCCATCCAATTGTATTCTTTAGCCATTCCCTCTGTACTACTAGAAATATTTAAAGCTGGAATAGCCGCTTCTAAAATAGCTTTAGCAATAGGAGCAGCAACGGTACCACCATATTGAACGACTCCAACAGGATGATCCACCGCGACATATACGACTATTTCTGGCTGATCCGCTGGCATAAATCCGATAAAAGAAAGAATA
The DNA here is from genome assembly GCA_944350145.1 of uncultured Bacilli bacterium. Classification (GTDB taxonomy): domain Bacteria; phylum Bacillota_I; class Bacilli_A; order RF39; family UBA660; genus Ventrenecus. The sequence continues at coordinate 11,432 of CALVOC010000008.1, read as the reverse complement.
TAATTGCCATCCATATAATGACCACCTTGAACCTTTTGGGCTGTTCCAGTTTTCCCACCAACTCGATAATTTTCAATATAGGCATTACGACCAGAACCATTTGCAACAACACTTTCCAAAGCAAAACGAACCAATTTTGAAGTTTCTTCAGAAATCACCGTTCTTTTAACAACTGGATCTTTTGAGTAAACAACCGCATCTGTTTCAGGTTCAAGCATTTCTTTCACCAAAAAAGGTTCATAAAGAGTGCCACCATTAATTGCAGCCGATACCGCAGTTACTTGCTGTATAGGTGTAACACTTATTCCCTGTCCAAAACTAGTCGTCGCAAGCTCGACAGGCCCCATTTTATTCGGATTAAACAAAATACCATTGGATTCGCCATTTAGATCAATTCCAGTTTTTTCACCAAACCCAAATTTAGTAATATAACTCATCAAAGTATTTACTCCTAATTTTTGACCTAAAGTAACAAAGCCTGGATTACAACTATTCTCGACCACATTCAAATAAGTTTGAGCACCATGGCCCCCGCTTTTCCAACAATGAATCGTCGCTCCATCCACATGAATACTCCCAGAATCATAATAAGTATCCTCAAATAAATTAACTGTTTTTTCCTCAATACTACTTGTTAAAGTCATAATTTTAAAAGTTGACCCCGGTTCATAAGTCATCCATATAGGCAAATTTCGATTGATCGATTCTGTATCATAATCTTGATAATTATTCGGATCAAAATTAGGCCGACTCGCCATAGCTAAAATTTCGCCAGTATTAGGATCCATAGCTAAAATCATCGCATGTTCAGGTGTGTATTTACTCATGACATTATCAAGCTCTCTTTCAGCAGCCAATTGCAAATCCAAGTCAATAGTTAATTGCAAATTAATTCCATTTTGAGGTTCTTCATAAACTTCGGATAATTCCAATCGATTTCCTTTTCCATCCGAAAAATATTTAATAGCTCCATCTTCGCCAGTAAGATACTCATCATAAGTAAGCTCAATACCAGATAAACCTTGATTATCTATTCCAACATACCCGAGAACATGAGACAAAACATCACCATAAGGATAATATCTTTTACTTTCCTTTACTAAATAAACTCCATCTAAACCAAGTTCATCAATTTGACTTGCAATATCATAAGAAAGTTGTCTACCTTCGGGATGTACACGTTCAATACTCGTTTTTTTACTTACATGAGCAAGCATATCCTCATAATCCGAATTTAAAATAGCACTAAGTTTTTGAGCAGTTTCTTCCTTATTCACAATTTGATTTGGAATTAAAACTAAAGAAGTGGTAGTTAAATTTGTCGCAAGAACTTTACCATTCCGATCATAAATTTCCCCTCGATCCGCTCCAATAGGTAACTTTCTACTCCATAATGATTCTGCTAATGTACTTAACCGATCATACTCGATCACTTGAATATAAAAAACTCGAATCACAATAATTATACAAATACATAAAATCAAAAGAAAGAAAAAACGAATTCGCGTATGTATGTCAGAAAAAAACATAGAATCACCTACTAAATTTTATGTGTTAAAAGAAAAAAATATTTGCTAAATCCGCACATCTGGAGGATACCTCTTAAGCAATATAAAAAAGGTCAAAAATTCAATTTTGACCTTCCATAAAACGTTTTACAATATCTACAATTAAATCAATTGTTTTTTCGATTCCTAATTTTGAAGAATCAATGCAAAAATCATAATCGTATTTGTCTCCCCAATGCGATTTATTAAATGTTTCATAATATTTCTTACGCATTTTATCTACCTTATACATTTTTTCTTTGGCTTCATCATAAGACAAATTTTCAATTTTCATTTTTCTTTGAATTTTAAATTCTTCATCCTTAGCATAAATAAAGAAATGCAAAACATTTTTTTGATCCTTTAAAATTTGATTGGTATTTCTACCTAAAAGAACACAAGATTCAAAAGAAGCAATTTTTTGAATAGTTTCCCGAACAAGTTCATAATATTTTTCCTCAGTAAAAGCACTTTCAGGATTATCTGTATAAATAAATCCTAAAGCTTTTAAAAAAGAATTTTTTGTCTGTTCATCATAAGCCTCTAAAAGAGAATAATTACAGCCATTTTCCTCATAAATTTTATGAAGCAATTCCTTATCATAAAAAGCAATATTTAATCTTTTAGCCACTTCTTCTCCAATATATTTTCCACCAGAACCATACTCTCTACCTATCGTAATTACAATATTTTTCATCTTTAATCCTTTCTACATTTCAAACTGACTATTATACAAATCGGCATAGAAGCCTTTCTTTTTCATCAATTCTTCATGATTACCTTGCTCAATAATATTCCCGTCTTTCATAACTAAAATTAAATCTGCATTTTTAATCGTAGACAAACGATGGGCAATAATAAATGATGTTTTTCCTTTCATTAATCGATCCATCGCACTACTAACTAATTTTTCTGTTCTAGTATCAACATTACTAGTAGCCTCATCCAAAATTAAGAAAGGTGTGTTGCTAATCATACCACGAGCAATAGTTAAAAGTTGCTTTTCACCAGCAGATAAACCATCGTTTTCTCCTAAAACTGTATCTAGTCCATCCGGTAACGTTTTAATATAATGATCAAGACCAACAGCTTTCAAAACCTTTTCAATTTGTTCATCGCTAACATTTTTGCGATTATAAATAATATTTTCTTTAATCGTTCCTTCAAACAACCAAGTATCTTGTAAAACCATAGTAAATAAATCATGAACATTGGCTCTTGTTATTTTTTTTGTCGAAATATCATCAATCAAAATATCTCCACCGTTGATATCATAAAATTTCATAAGCAAATTTACCATAGTCGTTTTACCAGCACCAGTTGGTCCTACTATAGCTACTTTCTGTCCGTGTTTAGCAGTCGCGGTAAAATCTTGAATTGTTGGTTTTAAAGCATCATCGTATTGGAAAACTACATGATCAAAACGAATATCACCTTTTACTTTATCTTTTTGTAAAACCGTTTTTAAAGAAGATTCATCACTCATTTCCTCTTCGTCAATAAATTCAAACACTCTTTCAGAAGCAGCAGCAGTAGATTGTAAAGAAGTCATGGCTTGAGCAATTTGAGATAATGGTGAAGTAAACAAACGAACATAGCTAATAAACGCTACAATAACACCAAAAGAAATCACATGATTCATCGTTAATAAAGCTCCAACTATACATACCATAACATAGCCAAAGTTTCCGATAAAGTTCATCATTGGCATCATCAAACCAGATAAAAATTGACTTTTATAACTACTAGTACATACCTTTTTATTATACACATCAAATTTTTCATCCGCTTCTTTTCTACCATTATAAACTTTTACAACATTTAATCCAGAATAAATCTCTTCAATATGGCCATTCAAATTTCCTAATTCCACTTGTTTTTGAACGAAATACTTTTGACTCTTTCTAAGAACAAAAAGCATACCAGCAAAACCAATCAAACTTGAAACAATTGCAGTAAGAGCTAATATCCAATTGGTAACAAACATCATGAGAATAGATCCCAAAAACAAAGTAATACTGCTCGCTAAAGAACCTAAAGATTGGTTCATTGTTTGATGAATTGTATCCACATCATTTGTAACTCGTGATAAAGTATCACCGGTATAATGTTTATCAAAATATTTTAAAGGCAATAAATTAATTTTTCTTGAAATTCGACTACGCAAATCACGAGCAAATTTATTGGCGACATTCGTCATACATACAGCTTGAATATAAGTAAATAAAGCACTGCAAACATACATACCTAATAAAAGAAGTGCAATAGATTTAATTTTATCAATATCCATAAAAGGTTCCACTAGAAAACGAATACTTTCTGGTAATTCATCCATTTTTTGATAAAGTGTGCTTGCTGAAGCATTTTCATCTATATCTTTAAATAATGAAAGAAAAGCTAATTCGTCTTCACTCGAAATCTCTACACCTTCTACTGTAATAGAAGGAAGAAATACCCCTAAAACATCCGAAGATACTTGCACATCTTCCCCATTAAGAGCTTGTAAAAAAGCCACCTTATCTTCTTTAGAAATTGTAACCCCATTATAAGAAGTTGTGGTAAATAATTCGCTTAAAATTTCTTTTGGCAAATTTAAAAAATCTGAACTATTCTTCTCTTCTTTTTGCAAAAAATTTTGAAATTTTTCTTTATCCTCAGTAGAAATATTTGAATTTGTCATAATTTTTGCTATCGATACCTCATCAAGAGAAGGATTCATAATTTCAAGTATTTTCTCTTCTGAAACATTTTTACCAATCTCCGTAGTAACCGCTGTTAAGTTTTCTTGATTTACAACCAACCCTTTAGAGATCTCATCGGTTAATTTTGACAACCGATTTGGAGCTAAAATCGACAAAATTGATCCAAAAATAGCCAAAATAATTGCCAAAAATACAAGTTTACGATACCATTCTAATTCATGAAAGAGTCTTTTTATAGCTTCTTTAAAGGATTTAGCAGGTGCTCCAGCTTTAGCCATTTTATTATGCATTTTCTAACTCCTCCTTTGATAATTGCGATAAAGCAATTTGTTTATACACATCACAATTTTTTAATAATTCTTTATGAGTTCCCATACCGACACATTCACCATTTTCAAGTACGATAATCCGGTCGGCATTCATAATAGTTCCAATACGTTGAGCAACAATTAAAGTTGTAGCATCTTTGGTATATTTTTTTAATTCCTTTCGCAATGTTGCATCAGTTTTATAATCCAAAGCAGAAAAAGAATCATCAAACAAATAAATTTCTGGATCTCTAGCAATAGCTCGAGCTATAGACAAACGTTGTTTTTGACCTCCAGACACATTTGTTCCGCCTTGAGCAATCGCGTGATCATACGTATCATCAAGTTTTAAAACAAATTCATCCGCTTGAGCCACATGAATTGCTTCAGCAACTTTTTGATCCGTGATTTCCTTTTCTTTATTCTCACCATAAGCAATATTGGACTTAATAGTACCCTTAAATAATACAGCTTTTTGAGGAACATATCCTAAACGATTATGTAAATCCTCTTCTTTATAATCTTTAACATTCACCCCATCAATCAAGACTTCTCCTTCAGTAGCATCATAAAATCTTGGAATCAAATTCAAAAGAGTTGATTTTCCAGAACCAGTCGAACCTAAAAACGCAACAGTTTCACCTTTTTTTGCCTTAAACGAAATATTCTTTAATAAATATTCATCAGCATCGGGATATTTAAAGGAAACATTTTTAAATTCCACAGTTCCTGTTTCCGTTGGAACCACTTTCGTTTCTGGATTGTCTTTTATAGCAATTTCTTGATCCAATACTTCATTAATTCTTTTTAAAGAAACAGAAGCACGTGGCACGATCATAAAGATTACAGCAAGCATTAAAAAGGACATAATGACTTGCATAGCATAAGAACTAAAGACAATCATATCACTAAAAATGCTTAATTTTAAGGAAAAAACAGCATCCTTAATTAAATAAGCTCCAACAAAATAAATAGACAAAGTTAAGCCGTACATAACAAAATACATAACCGGTTGCATAATAGCAAGTTTCTTTTGATTATAAAGCTGAAGATTCGTCAAATCATTATTTACTTTAGCAAATTTATCTTCTTGAAATTTCTCGGCATTAAATGCCCGAACAACCCGAATACCCGTTAAATTCTCGCGAATATTTTCATTAATTTTATCAATCAATTTTTGAACCACTTTAAATCTTGGTAAAATAATAGCAATTAAAACACTAATGACACTTAAAAGTAAAACGACAGCTACTCCAGTAATTGCACTCCATTGCCAACTTTTATTCAAAATTTTCGTAATTGCCCAAACGGCAGTAATTGGAGCTTTGATTAAAAGTTGAAGACCCATAGCTATAAGCATCTCGACTTGAGTAACATCATTCGTTGTACGCGTAATTAAACTGCTTGTAGAAAACTTTTTCACTTCTTGCATAGAAAAACTTCCTACTTTATCAAATATGCTTTTACGTAAATTTAATGAGAAATTGGCTGCAATTTTAGCCACAAAATAGCCAGTAATAACCGCGGCAATTAAACTCCCTAAAGCACAGAGTAACATATAGCCACCATTTAATAAAATATCAGTCATACTACTTCCTTCAGTTTGTACCAAAGTAGTAATAGTAGACATATAATCCGGCATTTTTAATTCAAGCCAAACTTGTAAAACAATAAAAAGTATTGAAACAAATACATACATCCAATCTTTTTTCTTAAGCTGTGTAAAAAATCTTTTCATGAATATCTCCCTTCTCTTGTAAGTTACCACACAATCTTCCAATTTTATTTTTTATTATTTTCCTCCGTCAAATTCCTTTCCATTTTCTCTAAAACCACTTGAAAAGTATCAATTTCCTCTTTAGAAAGACCTTGTACCAAAATCTTCTCTAAATCATCCACCTTCTTTTTAGCTTGTAAGAAAATAGCTTTCGTAGAATCATTTAAAAGAATTTTTTTGGCTCTTGTATCTTTTTCATCTACCATCCTAAAAATCAAACCATTTTTTTCCATTGTTTTCAAAACACCAGAAACAGTTGCTCTTTTTAAAGTAAACAATTCTTCTAGTTCCCTTTGATAAACAACACGGTCCATATTTTTTAATAAATAATCAATAATTTGCAATTGAGTTGGTGAAGGTTTTGAAAAATTCTTACAAGACTTAGAAAACTCTTCATCATTTAAAAGATAACGAGCAACTTTTTTCTCTAAATTTTTGATTTGAAACAAAACTTTATTTTTTTGCATATTTCACCTCACAATTGTATGGCACCTTGCAATAGTCATTATATGTATTTTGTATTTTTTTGTCAATCCTTTTTATTAGACTTCACAAAACTTTCACTTTCTTCTTTTGAAGAAATACGACTACTTAGTAAACAACAACAAAAATCAAATAGAAAAATCACGAAAAAAACGAACCACATAGTCCTCACCTCAGTAAAACTATATGATTCGTCCTTATATACAAGTATTTATTATTTACGACGCATAGTCTTTTTTAAATCACTCATTGCTACATTCGCTGTAGTAACAGCATCATCAATCATCTTGTTTGCTTCTTTTTTTGTTTTAGGATTTGTAAGCATATATGAGGCAACAGCCATTCCGCCGGCCATTCCTAAACCCATACCAATAATCATATTTTTCATATTTTTCACCTCATGTATAGTTTACCCTATTCTAAAAATTCTATACTTTAATTTATCAAATTCATAATTTTTTCTAAAAGACCAGTTTTTCGATTCAAAGAATAATCATTTTGAACCGCCATTAAAAACGAAGTTTCTTCACCTAATAAAACTAAACTTTTTTTTGCTCGAGAAACCCCAGTATAAATAAGTTTATTATAAAGCATCTTATAATAATTTTTACTAATTGGCAATATAACATGAGGAAATTCACTTCCCTGACTTTTATGAATCGTAATAGCATACGCGTGTTTTATACTGGATAAATCTTCCTTCTGATAAAGGATTCGATTCCCATCGAAATTTACAAGAACTTCCAAATGTTTTTTATTTAAAGTATTTTTTTCTAAAATAGACTCAATATATCCAATATCCCCATTATATACATTGCAATCTGGATTATTTACCAATTGTAAAACTTTATCATTTTCTCGGTAAATCACATCAAAATAAGAAATCTCCTTTTTTTCTTTTGAAGGTGGATTAAAAATATCCTGCAAGAGCAAATTTAAATTATCAATACCATTTTCTCCCTTATACATCGGAGCAAGGATCTGAATGTCATCGGCTTTAAGTCCCTTCTCTAAACTTCTCGTTACAATTTGTCTTAACAATTCTTTAATATATGGACTTTCACATTCAATAAAATTATAATCATCTTTTTTCTCTTTAAAAGATTCATCCAATTGATGTTCTTTAATTTCTTTAGCCAAATAAGGAATATAAGAATTTTCACTTTGACGGTAAATCGTTTTTAAAGATTGGAAAGAAAACAAATTTGTCGCGACAAGATCATTTAAAATAAGGCCTGGACCAACACTAGGAAGTTGAAACGTATCGCCAACCAAAATAATTTGAGCAGACTCTAAAGTCCCTTTTAACAAAGAAGAAAACAAAAATGTATCAATCATACTAGTCTCATCCACAATAATAAGCTTTTGATGATTTTTATTCTCTTCATTCACTGCAAAATCATTTGTATCCTTATTCCATTTTAAGTAACGATGAATAGTCATAGCCGGTAAATTTGTACTCATAGAAATCTTTTTTGCCGCTCTTCCAGTCGGAGCAATTAAAGCAATCACTCCCATAATATCAATCGGACTTAGATGATACAATTCTATATACAATTTTGTAATGGCATTCACTATAGTGGTTTTTCCCGTTCCAGGTCCTCCAGAAATAATAGTAATCGGATTTCTTAAAGCCGCTTTAATCGCTTCTTTTTGTTCATGATTATACTTCACTCCAAGTAATCCTTCTAACTCATTTAATTTTTCATCCAACTTTGGAAGTTGTTTTAAAGGATAAGTCAATTTTCTTGCCAACAAATGAGCAATATCCTGTTCCATTTCATAATAATTACTTAAAAAAATCTTCTCTCCTTCCCAAACAATTCTTTCCTTTTGAGCAAGAGTTTCCAAAACCCATTTCAATTTTTCTTCTTCCAATAAAATTTTAAAATTTTTCTTTAAACTATCTTGGATTTCTTCTTGATATAAATAAGTATCCCCAGCAGTATTACATTGTCTTTCCATAGCTTCAATCGTACATTCTAAAAGTCTTAAATCATCCACCAAATCATGATCTTCTAAATAGATCCGATCCAATTTATCAAAAGAAATAAGATCTTTAAAAAAGTAAATATTTTCTTCTAAAAAAATTAAAGTTTTATCTTGATATTTCTTAACCAATCTCGTGGCCTCACTAATAGAAAAGCCATTATTTTTTAAAGTAATCAACATATCATCGATTTTTGAATGAGCTAAGACACTTAAATAGATATTGGTAGCTTTTTTAGGAGTCATACCAGGAACAAGCAACAAATTAGATTGATTTTCTTTAATAAGCTCTAAAGCATTTTCTCCTAAAATTTCAACAATTTGACGAGCCGTTTTAATACCACAACCTTTTATTAATGGACTAGCTAAAAACTCAATCACTCCATCTTTTCCTTCAGGTAACTTTTTTTCATAACTTTGAAAAGCAAATTGATATCCATAACGTTCATGTTTTTGATATGTACCAGAAAGTTCATAAATTTCTTCTTCATTAGGATCAAGAATTAATCCCGTAACTGTAATTGTTTTATTTACCAAATCCTGAAGATCTTCCACCGCTTCTTTAACCCGAAAAGTTCCAACAAAAAAACCATTTGTACTTTGATAAATTGTCGATTTAATTTTTCCAATAATTTTCTGCATCATCATCACCACTACCATTGTAACACAAAAACAATTGTTTGCAAAAAAAACTACCTATTCACTACGGTAGCCTTTTAAATATAAGCGATAAACTAAATCATCATAATAACTATTTAAATTTAAATCATTATTTTGTTTTGCCACAGCAATCTTTTGCCATAAAGTATATAATTCTTGATACTCAATAATCTTTTTTCTTCTTAGTTCTAAATCCTTTCCTTCATTAATATGAGCATAAATATCATTCATAGCTTTCATAACAAATTGATCCAAATATTGATAATTTACTCGTCCAATAGATTCTACAATCCTTTTAGGAGTACGTATAAATGGACGTGTGGTATTCACTAAATAAGAAACTTTAGGATTATAAAAAACCAATCCCTTAAAAACGTTTCCATCAAACAATTGATTCTCTTTTAATTCAGAAGTTTGAAACATTTATATCACCCGATTTTATCTTTCGTATCTATTTTATCAAATCTAACCAAGAAAATCTAGTATAAAAAAAGTGTATTTCTACACTCTTAATCCAAGACTAAACCTTCCCAAGAAGGATCGGTTGGCCGATTTGCAGAGCAGACAAGAAACATATCGGTTACATTTGCATTATTGGCATAAATGAAGTTACTTCCATATACAATAGTACGAAGTTTAATAGAACCATAAAACATACTATTCATATCTGTTACATTTGATGTATCAAAGGAGCTTAAATCTAATGTTGTGAGATTATTCAAGCCTCTAAACATCCAACTCATATCTATTACATTTGATGTATCAAAACCACTTACATCTAATGTGGTAAGAGAATCCGTAGCATAAAACATACTATTCATATCTGTTACATTTGATGTATTAAAATTGCTTAAATCTAATATAGTAAGAGTGTTCATATTCTCAAACATACCACTCATATCTGTTACATTTGACGTATCAAAACTGCTTAAATCTAATGTGGTAAAAGAATCTGCCTCATAAAACATCTTGCTCATATCTGTTACATTTGAGGTATCAAATTTACTTAAATCTAACTCAGTCAATGCGGAGCCACTAAACATACCACTCATATTCGTTACATTTGAGGTATTAAAACTACTTAAATCTAATGTTGTGAGTAATTGCATACTTGCAAACATATAACTCATATCTGTTACATTAGATGTATCAAAATCACTTAAATCCAATGTTGTAAGTGAAATAGTACCACTAATCATACCCGTCATATCCGTTACATTTGATGTGTCAAAACTACTTAAATCTAATGTTGTGAGTAATTGCATATAAAAAAACATATCACTCATATCTGTTACATAACTTGTATCTAAATTTTCTATATTGTTAATCTCTGTAAGATTCAGTAAAAATGAAAACCAAAATGAGCTATCATAATTGGCATAGACCTTGCCGTTTGCTTGAATATACATATCATATGCTGGAATAGATTCTTGAATTATTGGATTTTGAACAGTTCCATTTTCAACTAAATAAGCCATAACACTTCCATCTTGATTTGCTGATATATCATATGTATACGTTGCATTCTCTTTAGGATTTAAACTACTTTCAAAAGTAATCGTTTTAATATTTAGATTATGTTGCCAAAAAGAATCGCTTATAATTTGCATAGTATCCAAGTTAATATCTCCTTTTATAGCATCATCTAATTCAGTATCTGCATCAAAATCTAAACTAATATCAAAATCTGTAGCCATTAGCATATTACTTGGTGTTGCTAAATAAGAACTTATGATTGAAATCTTTCCATTGTATGTGGCATTCATCACTTCATCTATTACTGGTGTATCATAGTCTAACCATAATCTTAACTCAAATGTTTTCTTCTCTTTTCCTTTGATAATTCCTGTATCTAATTTATAGGCTTTTACTGCATTTTCTATTGTTTTTTCTACTTCATATTTGCTTGTTAAATTATTCGTGCTTGTATTTGTACTATCTACTTCAATTAAATTTGCTTTTAAAT
>CALVOC010000007.1 GCA_944350145.1 uncultured Bacilli bacterium | reverse complement strand
TATTACTTATTTTAATATTATTTATGGTATGTATAGGAATAAGTTATGCTTATTGGTATTTAACAAAAAGTCAAAGTTGATCAAATCAAGTAGTAACGGATTGTTTTAATATTGTTTTTACAGAAAAAAATGATATAAAATTAGAAAAAGCTTATCCTATCGATGATAATGAAGCTTATTCTTTAAACCCATATACTTTTACCATTGAAAATACTTGTAATAGTCCTGCAAGTTATCAAATTAATTTAGAAACGATGAGTCAAAGTAGTGGAACAAAAACATTACCCGATGAATATTTAAGAGCAGCTTTAATTGAAGTAGATAGTACAAATACTAGATTGAATAATTTAACAAGTAAGTATGAAGTAGAACCAACTTTAGAAAATGCTTTAAAAGCTTATAAATTAGATACAGGAATTATTCAGGGAAAAGAGAAGAAAACATTTGAGTTAAGATTATGGTTAGACTATGATACACCAGCAATAGATGAAGTGATGAACGCCACATACAATGGAAAGATTTCAATTATAAGTTCTTATTTAGTTATTCCAAGTAATATGTTAATGGCTACAGATTTTCATATTGATATGGCAACCGGAAAAGGAGATATTAACATGGATACCATGCAAATTACAAGTGATTCTTTTTGGCAATACAATCAACAAATAAAAACGATCACTTTTGAAAATACTTTAAATCCTAAAAGTAATGCTTCTTATACATATGATATATCAGCAAATCAAGATAGAAGTGTCATGGTTTATTTGATTGAAAATGGAACCGTAGAAGTTCGGGTTCCTGCAGTAACTCGGATAGTTGGGGGACCAGTTTATACTACAGAAATAAAACCAGCGTATGATATGTATATACAAGCAAACGGCAAGGTCTATGCTAATTACGATAGTTCTTTTTGGTTTTCATTTCTAATCAATCTCACAGAGATTAATAACATAGAAAATTTAGATACAAGTTATGTAACAGATATGATGGATATGTTTTCTAGTATGAGTTCACTCACGACATTAGATGTAAGTGATTTTGATACATCAAATGTAACAAATATGAGTGGTATGTTTAATTCTATGGAATTACTCACGGCATTAAATTTAAGTGGTTTTGATACCTCAAATGTAATAGATATGAATAGTATGTTTTTGGGTTCTTCTAACCTTCGTACTATTGTATATGGAAGTAACTTCATTTATGCTAATAACGCATATGTAACTCAGATGTTTTGGAAGTGTCCTGCAAATCGGCCACCCGATCCTTCTTGGGAAGGGCTAGTCTTGGATGGATAAAAAAGCTATGATGAAATATTTGAAAAACTTTAAATGGCAATGAGAAACACATTAATCATAGAATTGATTAGTGTGTTTTGTTTTTATTCTTGTATATCATTTTTTATTTAAAAAATAGATCTTCTTCTTATAACATTTTTTTGAGTTTTTTCGTCAATTTCTTGTATTTTTTATTAGTTTTCGATATAATTGTGTTTAGAAGATAGGTGAAGGGTATGCGAAAAGTATTTGCTAGTATTGATATTGGTTCAAATTTTATCAAATTAGTCGTTGGTGAAATTTTTAAAAATCGTCTTCAAATTTTAGCTGCATCTCAAACACCGTCTTTAGGAATTCAAAATGGTTTTGTCGTCGATCCTCAAGCAGTCATGCCAAAATTAGAGGAAGCATTTCAAAAATGTGAAAATATTTTAGGAATTAAAATATCCAAAGTATTTCTAGCGGTTCCAAGTGAAAATAGCGAGTTTTTCTTGGCAGAAGGATCTACAACCATAACAAGTGAAGATCACACAATAAGGAATGTTGATATTGTAAGAGCTATGCAAGCCTCTACTTATAATCGGATCGATAATGGACGAGAAATCGTGAGCATTCATCCTACTTCTTATTATATAGATGAGGGTGAAAATATTAAAAATCCTATTGGAGTAGAAGCTTCAAAATTAACAGTGAAATGTTTGGTCGCGACAATTCCACGAAAAAATGCCTATACATTGGCAAAATGTTTAGAACAAATTGGGGTGCAAGTAGTAGATTTTACTTTAGGTACAATAGGCGATTTCTATGAATTTCAAAAAGAAATGATGAAGGATAACGTTGGTGTATTTATCAATGTGGGATATTCTAAAACAGAAATTTCCATATTCAATAAAGGACTTTTAACAAATTCAAAAACATTGGAATTAGGAGCCAAAAACATTGAACAAGATCTTGCTTATATTTTTAAAGTATCGATAAAAGAAGCACGAGATATCAAACAGAATTTATGTGCAGCTCATAATCGAGGAACTAGTGCAAGTATTAAGAAAAAATATACCAATAAGAATGGTGAAGAGATTTCCGTAAGTGAATATGAAGCAACAGAGGTAGCTTCATCAAGGTTAGAAGAAATCCTAAAAATCGTGAAAAAAGAAATAAATCACTTAACAAAAAAAGAAATTCATTATATAATGATAACGGGTGGAGTAAGCGAAATGACAAACTTTTCCCTTCTCCTTGAAGAGGTTTTTGGACGTAGTGCTAAAGTAGGAACGACAAATGAATTAGGAGTTCGCAGCAACATTTACTCTACTAGTGTTGGTTTAATAAAATATTATGAAGAAAAACTTCGAACAAGAAATCAAGATTTTTCAATATTTGATGAAGAAGAACTAAAAGAAATGTGTACAATAAATAAAAAAATTAGCTTTGGAGAAAATTCTATTCTCGGAAAATTATTTGGCTACTTTTTTGATAATTAAGGAGGGTGTATTATGGACGGTAATTTAAAGATTGATCCAATTGCAAAAATAAAAGTGTTTGGTGTCGGTGGCGGCGGTAATAATGCTGTCAACAGAATGATCGAAGAAGGTGTTCAAGGTGTTGAATTCTATGTTGTTAATACTGATTTACAAGTATTAAATGCCAGCAAAGCAAAAAATAAAATTCAAATTGGTGAAACAATTACAGGAGGTCGAGGAGCAGGTTCAAATCCAGAAGTAGGACGTGAAGCTGCCTTAGAAAGCAAAACTGAAATTGAAGAGGCTGTTAAGGGGGCCGACATGGTATTTGTCGCTTGTGGATTAGGCGGTGGAACTGGTACAGGTGCAGCTCCAGTAATTGCTGAAATTGCTCAAGAAACAGGTGCCTTAACAGTAGGTATTGTTACCAAACCATTCCGTTTTGAAGGAAAAAGAAGAATGGAACATGCCTTAGTTGGTCTAGAAGAATTAAAAAAACACGTGGACACACTAATTATTATTCCAAACGATCGTTTAAGAGAAATTATCGATAAAACAACAACATTTAAAGATGCCTTTAAAGAAGTTGATAATGTATTGCATCGTGGAGTTCAATCCATTTCCGATTTAATTGCAGTAACAGGAATAGTTAACCTAGACTTTGCGGATATTAAAACGGTTATGGAAAAATCTGGAACAGCTTTAATTGGTATAGGTATGGGTGTAGGAGAAAATAGAGCTGTAGAAGCAGCCAGACAAGCTGTATCGAGTGCTTTACTAGAAACTACAATTGATGGAGCAACAGATGCAATTATAAATATTACAGGTGGAGATAATTTAACATTATATGAAATTGAAGACGCCGTAGAAACCGTACGTGAAGCAGCCAATAGTGATATCAATATCATCTTTGGAGCGATACCAAATTCAAATCTTACAGACGAAGTTATAGTTACTGTCATTGCTACAGGCTTTGACGGTAAAAACGAAGATACTAGCGATATGATGCCAAAAAGAAGAATAGATGATGATGACACTGAATTTGACATTCCATCATTTTTAAGAAGTAAAGATAATTATTAACTGGAATTATTCCAGTTTTTAAATGATTAAAAATATTGAAAAAAATAAAATTTACAAATTTATGTTTTATAAAAAAAGAAAGATTCTAAATAATTCGACATTTTTAATGTCGCTTTTTTTGTATACTGAAATGGGTGAAAAGATGACCATTTATATTGATCTTGTATTTTTTTTAAATTTCTTTTTTGATTTTGTTCTTTTATTAACCGTCAACAATACTTTAAAAAGAAATGTCTCTTTAAAAAGAATTTTTCTAGGGTCGGTAATTGGATCTATAACAATTTTGTTTTTGTTTTTGCCTATTTCTTCTTTTCTTTTATTTATAATAAAAATACTTTTAGGATTTTTAATGTGCATAGTAAGTTTTGGAATAAAAGATAGAAAATATCTTTTGCAAAATGTATCTTATCTTTACATGACAAGCACAGTATTAGGAGGCTTTTTATATTTTTTAAATTTGACTTTTAGTGAATCACATTATGGACTTATTTTTACTTATGATACGATTTCAGTAAATTATCTTTTTTTAGTCATATTTTCACCTATAATGTTATATATTTATGTGAAACAACGAAGAGAAGCAAATCAGTACGCAAAATATTATCCCGTAACAATTTATTTTTTGAACGGCCAGAAAATTACTTTAAATTCCTTTTTGGATACAGGAAATACATTGACAGATCCAATTACCAAAAAGAAAATTGTTGTTGTAAATAAGTCAACAATTCCCGCTCCAAAAGCATATTATTACGTTCCATTTCAAACCGTTAAATCTCATGGATTAATGAAATGTATAAAAATAAAAGCAATTGAAATAAAAGGAATGAAAAGTAGCAATTATTTAGTTGGGATAGGTGAAGAAGATTTTTTAGAAGATGGAATTGATTGTTTGTTAAATTCTTATTGTTTGGAGGATCTATTATGATAAAAAAAATTTTAGCATGGTTACGTAAAAAATATTCAAGTTGTTTTTTTATAGGTAGCAGCGACAAACTTCCGCCACCATTATCTAAAGAAGAAGAACTAAGCTATTTAATTAAAGCAAAAAAAGGCGATGAAGAAGCCAAAAATATTTTGATTGAACACAACTTAAGATTAGTAGTTTTTTTAGCTAAAAAATATGAAAATACAGGATATGATATTGAAGATTTAGTAAGCATAGGATCAATCGGTCTAATTAAAGGAATCAACACATACAAGATAGACAAAAATATTAAATTAGCTACTTATGCATCCAGATGTATCTCCAATGAAATACTAATGTTTTTAAGAAAAAACAAAAAAAGAAAAAAAGAAATTTCTTTAGAAGATAGTTTAAATTATGACAATGAAGGAAATGAGCTTCATCTAGAAGATGTTTTAGGAACCGATTCGGATTTAGTAAGTGATGAATACGAAAAACAGTTAGAAAGAAATTTTATTTCCAAAGAAATTAATAAATTAAATCAAAGAGAAAAACAAATCATGGTTTTAAGATACGGTTTAAATAACAGCGAAAGCTATACCCAAAAAGAAGTCGCGGAAATGTTAGGGATAAGTCAGTCCTATATTTCTCGAATAGAAAAAAAAGTGATTCGTAATATTAAAAATTTAATGAAAATGAGCTAAATGCTTGTTTTTTTTAACCAATCATATTGACGTTGGGGGGGGGGGTATGTTATATAATAAAAGTATAAATAGAAGGGAATAGAAAAAATGAAATTAGAAAAATTTAAACAAAGAGATCCAAAAAAAATAGGAATGATAATTTTTACAGTAGCTTGCGTTTTGCTAATCGCAGGTGTATTTTTCTATACTTCATTTGCCTCATTCGAAGTAAAACAAGACTTTAATATCATAAATGGAACCGTGGGAGATCCAGGAATCTTTATTTTGCTTTTTATGTAGATAATGTTATATCAAAGACAATGCCTCAAAAAGGAGAAGGCTATGCGATAGATACAGAAAAAACAACTTGTAATAATGGAGCAAGTGTAGAGTTTAATACGGATGATTGGTCTATAAAAGTATTAAACATGACTACTTCAAGAACTAAATGTACATTGTATTTTAAAAAAGAAACTATTGAAGATGTTATTTTAGCAAATGCCGATCCAACAGAAATAGCTTATGATGAAACTGCCGATAACAATTTAAGATATATTGGAGCAAATCCAAATAACTATATATCTTTCAATAATGAATTATGGAGAATTATCGGGGCATTTAATAACATCGATGATGGGACAGGAAAAAAAGAAACAAGATTAAAAATTATTAGAGATGAACCATATAATGAATCAATCGCATGGGATAGTTCTGGTCAAAATAACTGGACACAGGCAAGTTTACAAAAAGAATTAAATGGAACTTATTTAAATACTATCCAAAGTTCATACAAGGACATGATAGGAGATGCTAAGTGGAATATTGGTGGACATTCTACGAATTCAGCTACGACATTAGAATTTTATACAGCAGAAAGAAGTACGGTTGTATACAATAATAATCCATATACTTGGATAGGAAAAATAGGTTTAATGTATCCTTCAGATTATGGATATGCAACAAGTGGAGGAAGTAAGGCAGATAGAAATGTTTGTTTAAATGAAGATATATATAATTGGTATAATAGTGATTTAAACGATTGTTCTAATAATAATTGGTTATATAAAGAAGATGCAGATCAATGGACATTAACTCCTCAAACGTCGTTCAATCGAGTATTTTTTATAGATAATGACAAAAGAGTATTTGATACAACACCAGACATGATATCGGAAGATATGGTTTTTGGACTTTCAGCTTCACCAGTTATATATCTATCCTCTAGTGTAAAAATAAGTGGAGGAACAGGTTCATCAAGTGATCCATTTAAACTAAGTTTATAGAAATTTTGTTTTTTCAAAATACTTGCTTTTATATTAAAAATGCGTAAGCTCAGTATCGAGATTTACGCATTTTATTTTAATTCAGTATCTATAAAAGAAACACAAGAAACTAAAGGATTAAAATGGATTTTGCACTTTTCACCATATTTTTAGAAAAATTTCACCGAAATTTCATAATTTATATACAAATGATTTAAAGTATGCTAAAATGATAATAACTAATAAGGATGGCAGTATTTCAGTTTTAAAATAGGGTCGTTATTTTTAAGAGTGATCTAGTTCGTATTAGTAAAATAAAAGGAGGTAAGAAAAATGAAAAAAGCTAAAAAATGGTTAAAAATTTCTACATTTGCTTTTGCATTTGCCATTATGTTTTTAACTACAGCTAGTGCGGGTATATTGTCTTTTACTGAGTCTACTCCAATTCTTCAAGGTTGGAAAGAGTTATCAGAACGTACAAAAGATCAAAGTTCATATATGTCTGGAGTGATTTTGAGCAGAAAAGAAAATGATGCCTTACAATTTCAAGCTAGAGGTAAAAATTCCGCTGGTAATTGGAACAACTGGTATACTACAACCGTTGTAACTAGAACAAATCAAAATTTTGTTGTGAATTTTGACAATAATTATGGTAGCGGTACAACTGTTCAAGCAAGATTCCGTAACAATGCGTGGAACTTGAATACTGGAGTAACTGCTGGAACTTGGCAATACTTTTAATAAAACCAATTAAGGTCTTACGACCAGGCCTTTCATTTTTAAGGGGAAATTTTTATGAAAGAATTAAAATTTAACATAAATTATTTATTCCACAAAAAGGAGTTTTATGTTGCTATTATTATTGCCTTTTTTCTAAATTTAATTCACGTGATTTTATGCGTAGTAGAATCAATGAGAACAGGTATATTTTACGAAGCAATGCCATCCAGTGAATATCAATTTATTCTTTATAATCCAATAGTAACTTTAAGCTCTTTAATTATAATCGTTTTTCCTATAATGTTTTCAATGATTTATTCGGATTCAAATTTTTTAGAAAACAAAGGAAAAACAGTTTATATGTTAGCATTAAGAATAAACAACAAAAAAAATATATGTTCAAGAGTATTTTTATCAGCAATTATAACATTTATAATATGCTTTATTAGTTTTTCCTTTAATTATATATTATTGAGAATAATATATGGATCAGGAAACAGAATAACTTATTATCAAGAAGTCGCGTTTCATTTAACGTCTCAACCAACTTGGTTTTTAGATAAACTCCGATTAGATAATCCTTTACTTTTTACTTTTATTATAAATGTATTAGTATCATTTATGTATAGCTTACTTGTTGCTTTTTCATATATTGTATCATTTTTTGTAAAAAATCGACTTGTGATTTATTTTATACCGTTGTGTTTTATTATTTTAACTGAATTACTTTTTCCAATATTTAATCTAAATAATCTTTCTTTTATAAAGTGTCTTCAACCTTTTTCTCAATATAATATAGTTTCTTATTTTTGGTGTGTGGGAATTATTACAGTAATTAGTCTTAGCTTGCTAATTTTTTATCTAAAAAAGAAAGATATATTGGTATGAAATACATTTTAAGAACACCATTAATAATTTTATGCTTTATAATTGTCATCGTTTTAGGATTTTATATTGGATACGGAATATCAGAAGATTTTCTTATGCTATATTCGTCTAAATTGACACAACTTCCGGTAAGATATCTTTTAATAGCAATAATCTTATCGAGTAGTTCATTAGTTTTTAAAGAACAAAACGGTCTAGCAATATGCATGAGAAAGAAAAACTTTTTTAATGCAATATTAAATAACATAAAATATGAGGTATACATATTATTGTTGATCTTTAGCATTTTTGAAATACCAATTATGTTACAAAATTTTAGTCTCTTTTTTCAAAATTTTTATTTTATGTTAATGATGTATCTTAATGATATAATAATATCTTTATTCATATTATCGATAGTTAAAAGTATTGATATTTTTATTAAAAATAGGACAACTTCTTGTGCCATATTTTTGGTTATATTGTCAATAATTGATATATTATTAGAGCATGGAAATTACTTCTTTTTCGAAAATATATATTTTGATATGAGTTACATTTTTTGCTTACCATACATTTATAAAAACTATGTTGTTTTAGCAATTATTTTAATTATTATAACTATATTCTTGAATTTATTATCAATTTTTTTGCGAATAAAAAAGGACTTTATGTTAAATGATGTACATGAAGAAAATTGATCTAAAAAAAATAATAATATATATATTAGTTATAGTAATTATTTGTTTTTTGAAAAAAAATTATATTTATGCAATCAGTACTGGGGAAGCATCTACTCTTGTAAAAGATATTCTTATTTATTGGGGAGATAATCAAGTTGTGAATATAATATGGTTTTTACCAATTATATTTGAAATATTTGTAATTTCAAAAAAATATTTTTACAAATTAAATTCTTTTGATTTACGAAGCAAAAATAGAAAAAAATATATCAAAAAAGTATTGATCTCATTTATACTAGAATCATTTTGCTTTATTTTGGCATTAGAATTATCCCAATTGTTCATAATAAATTTTTTTATACCAAATAGCCTTAATATAAATATAGATGACTTAATATTTATTTTAAAATATGTTATTGAAAATATTTTTTTGATATTTGAAATAATGTTAGTTGCATTGCTTTTTAAAAAGTTAATGTATTCAATTATTTTCTTTTTAATTTTAAACTTTATTATTTTAATTTCATCAATGAATTTATCTTTAATTTCGACTCAAATATATATACCGTTTGTTAATATATATTTTGGAAGCGGTAATTTTCTTGTTACAATACTTATTATATTAATTGGAATTCTAATTATAAAAAAAATATATTTAAATTATGATATTGGAGGGATGGAGTAGTGAAATTGAAAGTAGTGAATTATTCAAAAAAAATAAAAGGTAAAATGGTTTTGGATAATGTGAATTTAGAACTAAAAAGTGGAAACGTTTATGGTTTTTTTGGAAGAAATGGTTCGGGAAAAACAATGCTTTTTAGAGCAATAACTACCTTAATATACCCCACAAGTGGTGATATAATCATAGATGGAAAATCATTAATTAATGATGATTATGACTTAAGTCAAATTGGCTTGTTGCTAGAAGAACCAGGATTTTATCCGCATTTAACAGGATTTGAAAACTTATCTATGTTATATGAAATTAACAATAAAAAAAATGATCAATATATAAATAAAGTTCTTGAAGATATTGGGTTAGGCGATAATTCGAGAAAAAAATATAAAGAATATTCTTTAGGTATGAAGCAGAAACTAAGGATTGCTCAAGCTATTATGGAAGATCAAAAATTGGTAATTTTAGATGAACCAACCAATGGATTAGATGAAGCAAGTATTAAAATTGTACATAATATTATAAAAAAGCTAAAAAAACAAAATAAGCTTATTTTAATAGCTAGCCATAATAAAGATGATTTACGATTACTTTGCGATAAAATATTTCAAATAGATGATGGAAGAATATGTGGAGAGATAAAATTATGAATCGAAAAAATTTGTGTATATTAATTATTTTTATTCTTCTTTCCGCTGGAATAGTTATCTATACAAAGTATAATTTTAAACACGTTGATAATCATGCACTTTTTCAAAATGGCTTATATAGTTTTTTTGCCAGTGAAAAAGATACAATCAATAATTTTGAAGGAATGACTTATGAGAATATGTATGATCTAGAAAACTTTTTTATTGACGATAAAGTAAAATCTTTAAAAGATCTAGAAGAAAATTCAGAATACATTTTAATTGTGAGTAGTAACCAATATCCAGAATTCAAAGGAAATGGAATCATAAATAATTGTCAAATTAAAAAAGTCATTAAAGGAGAAGAGGTTAAAGAAGGGCAAAATATAAAAATCTATGATCTTGTTGCTTTATGGAATAATAATGGTAGTGTCTATTTAGGTGGAAGCACACCTTTAAAAAGAGAAAAAGAGTACCTAGTTTTTTTGAAAAATACCAAGAATGCAAACATTATAAATTCCTATGTGTATACAAGTGTGAAATATGGACATATTTCTGTTTCAGAAAAAGGAAAAATATTAGAAAATTATAAACAAAATTCTCTAAATTTAGAAGAGATTTCAAATTATGATTTTGTTTTTCCAGAAGGAACTAGTAAAGAAAGTATTAGAGAATATAATATGATATATTCGGAAATTTGGGATAAATATAAAGAATGATAGTAAAAGGATATGCTATGAAAAGAATAAAAAAAGAGAAAAAAATATATTTAATTTTCATGATTTTCTTTTTTTCTTTATTTAATGTTATGATATCGTTGTGCGATTTACTAATTTCATATAATCAATGGGATGGAGCAAATAAATTTATCGAACTTTTTGGGGAAGAAAAAGAAGATTTCTTTCAAATAGAAAAATATGATTCTTTAGAGAAAAAAGATTTTTATAATAAAAATTTAGTGGAATTAACAAAAGAAGATATTGATCAAATAAATAGTTTAGTAAATTCTAATGGAATTCTAGTGTATAAAATAAAAGGTAAGGATAAGGTTAATAAAGATATATATGAATTATTAAATATTCGAAATGAATATGGTGATCAGTACGATGCTTATACATATCAATCAGATCGCGTTGAAATTGTCGATTTATCTTCCGATATCTTGACCAATCAAAAAATAATTGGACATTTGCCTGAAGAAGAAAATGAGATAATGATTTCCAATTATATAGCAGATTTAATTATAAATCGTGGGATTAAAATTTATAGTCATGATACACTGACTACCGATTATTATAAAATTTCGAACTATGAACAATTACTCGATGAAAACACATTTTTTGCTTTAAATCATACAAAAGTAAAAATTTCTGGGATTATTGATTATGATTTATCAAAATATGATATATTAAAAAATAAAAAATGGGATGAATTAACAAAAGAAGAATTAGAAATTGGCGATGATTTAATTCGAAAAGCTAAAAATATTTATAATAAAATTTATGTAAAAAAAGAATTAATTGATAATATGAAAAAAACAGATCCATGTATAACAACTGGAGTAATGTATCCTATACAATCAAAAGATCAAATAAATTCCATTTTTCCAAAATTATTGAGTAACGAAAAAAATTTTTCTATAAAAACCGCTTTTTCAGAGGAATATTATCATATTTTATATTTAAATTCCATTTTAAAACCTTTCTTTTTAGTAATTGGAGTTATTAGTTTCATTATATTCGTCATCATAGTGATAGGATGTATTATTAAGAAAAAAGATCGTTCAATATTTTTAAAAGACTTTTTAGTATTTATGGTAATTTGTTCAATTTTATCTTCAATGTTATATAGTTTGAATCTTGTAGTATTAAAAAACGTAATATGTAGAAATTATTTTCAAAAATTAAGCCCATTTCAATTTTATTTTAAACAATATTTTATACTATTGATTCTATCCATTATAGTACCAATGCTTATGTATTCTTTACTTTTATTAAAGAATCGTTTTAAGAAAAAAAGCACCGATCCATTTTAGATTCCATTTACACTAAGTTTATAGAAATCTTGTTTTTTTCTGAAAATCTCGTTATAATGTTTTAAAAGAGAGTGGTATTTTTGAAAAAAGAAAATTTCGTTTTTTTAGGTTTACTAGGTATAATTGTTGTCATTGCTTGTTGCTGTGGATTTTTGGCTTTTCAAAAAGAAGAAAAAGAAGAAGTTTTAAGCGATTCAAAAAAAATTCAAGAAGAGTATGCTCAATATAATAACAAGACAAATGAAAGTGCAAATCGTACTTATCCACTAGTAGAGTTAAGTGAAAATAATCCTTTTGTTTATAAAAATGAAGAGCAAGTCATAGAAATTTTAGAACACAAAACCGGTTTAATTTACTTTGGATTTTCAACGTGTCCATGGTGCCGAAGTATACTTCCAGTTTTAGAAGAAGCCGCTGCTGAAAAAAATGTAGCCGAAATTGCTTATTTAAACATTGAAAATATTCGCGATGTCTTAGAATTAGATGAGAATGAAAAAATTGTTACCACGAAAGAAGGAAGCAACAACTACTATCGTATAGTAAAATTATTAGATGACTATTTAGAAGAATATACTCTAACCGATAAAGAAGGAAAAGAAATTTCAACAGGCGAAAAAAGATTGTATGCTCCAACAGTCCTTGCAGTTTCGAATGGAAAAATTGTAGGTTTTCATTCAGGAAGTGTTGAAACCCAGAAGAGTGGCTATGATCCTTTGACCGAGAAAGAAAAAGAAGAATTAAAAAAAATATATACGGATATGATTGAAAAAATGACTGAAGGAACTTGCAATGAAGGATGTTAGTTCTTTCTTTTTTTATCTTTTTTTATTATAATAAGTTTAAACGAGGTGAAGAGATGGCAGTAGTAACACTTTTACCAGCAGACAAATATATTGTGGTGAATAAAACTGTTTTAACTGAACAAGATCGTAAGAATATCGTGAGTTTATATGAGCCTATAATCGGTTCAGTTGCCGTAAGCTTATACCTCACTTTATGGCGAGATTTAGATCGTTATACATTTGTAAGTATTGACTATACACATCATCACTTAATGACTCTTTTAAAAACAAATTTAGAAAATATTAAATTAGCTCGTAAAGCTTTAGAAGCAATGGGATTACTTAGAACATTCTTTCAAAGTGGGGAGCCAAATAGCTATGTATATGAATTATACTCGCCAATGAGTCCCAAAGAATTTTTTGCCAATCCAATTTTTAATGTTGTTTTGTATAATAACATCGGTGCAACAGAATATGAATTGTTAAAAAAAGAATATTCTTCGATGTCTATTCCGTTAAAAGATTATGAAGAAATTACTTCTATGTTTGATGAAGTTTTTAAATCAAGCAATAACCAAGTTGGATTTGAAGCGATAGGAAGAGAAGTCCTTCCTTTAAATATGCAAGATCAAATAGATTTTGACCTATTAATTAGTAGTCTTCCAAAAGGCTTAGTAAAAGAAAGAACCTTTAATAAAAGAGTTCGCGAATTAATTAATAATTTAGCCTTTGTCTATAATTTAGATACGTTAAAAATGGTTGAAATTTTAAGAATGTCTATGAATGAAAATGGGGCAATTGATAAAGATGCTTTACGAATACAAACGAGAAAATATTATCAATATAACAATCATGGAAAATTGCCAACCCTAGTGTATCGAACTCAACCGGAATATTTAAAAAGTCCAACTGGAGATACGAGCAAAAAAGGAAGAATTATAGAAGTATTTGAAAATACGACACCTTATGATTTTTTGAAAAGCAAATATCATAATGGAAATCCAACAGCAAGAGATTTAAAACTATTAGAGTATCTTCTCATTGATGTAGAACTAAAGCCAGCAGTAGTGAATGTATTAATTGATTATGTGCTAAAGAAAAATAATAACAAATTAAATACCGCTTTTGTAGAAACCATCGCTGGTCAATGGAAACGTCTAGGAATAGAAACCGCTAAAGATGCTATGGAAGTAGCCGAAAAAGAACATAAAAAATATACCAATAAATTAAAGAAAGAAACAAATAAACCAGTAAATAATGAAGTTCCAGTTTGGTTTGATGAAAAAATAGGCAAAGAAACTTTAACAGAAAAAGAAGAGGAAGAATTAGAAAGTATTTTGAAAAAATACGAAGATTAAGTAGTAAAGTGTGGGGGGTTTATGCATATTTTAGAAATAAATTCTTTTCAAAAGTTTGAAGAATACATTCAACGAAAAAGTTATAAAATATCTTGTTTTGAAAATTTTATTTTACAACAATTAGCTAAAGATTTAGAAGAACATCAATTATTTTTTGTTTTAAAAGAAGAGCAAAAACAAACTTTAGAAGAGTTAAAAAAACAATATAATAGCAAAATTAAAAATTTGTATACAACACATCAACCGGCTTTCGTTGGAAAAGTAGATCAAGAAAAGAAATTTTGGGTGAAAAAACCTGAAATTCTTTTGCCGGCTACTTTTAAAAATCAATTTTCTGAAAATTTTATTATAGAACAAAAAGGTTTTTTATATCAAATAAAAAGAACTTTATTAAAAGATGCATTTAATAAAAAAGAAATAAAGATTTTATATGAAGATGAAAAAATTCAAATATTTACTCTTAGATTAAAAATTGAACGAATAACGGGTGGTCAAAAAATAGAATATTTTGAAAATGGATATTATATAAAACAAGAAAATCCAAGTGAGCTGATTTTATACGATACTCCATATTGGTATCATTATGATCTCATTCCATATTCTTACTTTATTCAAAAATATGGCAAAGAATATGTAGAACAAGAGCAAAAAAAAGTAGAAGAAAATTTACAAATTCTAAAAAGAAGGAGGAAGTAAAATGCAAATAGAATTTTCCAATAAAAACTATGAACTATTAAAGAAAAATTATGAAGAAGCAAAGACAAATCCTAAATTTTCTAAATTGATAAAACATTTAAAGTTAACGGAAGAAGAAGCTTTAAAAAGAACGACAAAACTATTAGATACATTAGAAGAATTAGAAAATTGCCAAAAATGTCGAGGCCTTTATGAATGTCAAAATGCATATAAAGGTCATATCTCTACTTTAGAAAAAAATGAAGAAGGAATATATTCTACTTATATTCCATGTAAGTACAAAAAGCAAGAATGGAATTTAAAAAAAGCTAAAATTGATGAAGAAGCTCTTTCTTCTAATGCAAGAATGAAAGATATTGATGTAAAGGACAAAAATCGAGTTCATGTAATAAAATGGCTAGATCAATTTTATGAAAATTATGATTTTTCAAAAAATATGAAAGGCTTATATTTGCACGGCAATTTTGGAAGTGGAAAAACCTTCTTGATTAGTGCTTTGTTAAATGAATTAAAAGAAAAAAAAGATGTGCCAACAGAATTGATATATTTTCCAGAGATCTTAAGAGAGCTAAAAAGTGATTGGGAACTTTATGAGGCTCGAATGAAAAAATATCAAACAGTAGATATCTTATGCATCGATGATATTGGTGCTGAAAAAGTAAGTGAATGGGGTAGAGATGAAGTATTAGGAACCATTTTACAAACAAGAATGAATCATAATTTAACAACGTTCTTTACTTCCAACTTAAACTTAGAAGAATTAGAAAAACATTTTATAACAACAGAAAAAAGTGATGAAAAAATTAAAGCAAGAAGAATTATGGAAAGAATCAAGCAACTTTCTGTAGAAATGGAGTTAATAAGTGAAAACCGCAGAAAATAAAGAAATAGAAAGAAGTATAATCAAAAAATATCGTAAAACAATATGGAAAGGTTTTATAGACTCGATAAATACCTTTTCTTTAATTGAAGAAAACGATCAAATAGCTGTATGTATATCTGGTGGTAAAGACTCTTTTTTATTAGCAAAATGTTTGCAAGAAATAAAAAAACATGGAAAAATTCATTTTTCTTTAAAATTTATTTGTATGGATCCTGGATACAAAAAAGATCATCTTGTAAAGATAAAAGAAAATGCTGAGAGATTAAATATTCCATTAGAAATTTTTCAAACCAATGTATTTGACGTATCCAATCTTTTAAACGAAAAACATCCATGCTATTTATGTGCCAGGATGCGAAGAGGCTATTTATATGATTATGCCAAAAAGCTTGGGTGTAACAAAATTGCTTTAGCTCATCACTTTGATGATGTGATTGAAACCATATTATTAGCAATGTTTTATAGTGGATCATTTAAAACGATGATGCCAAGAGTAAAAAGCGATCATTTTGAGAATATGGAGCTTATCCGTCCTCTTTATTTTGTTAGAGAAAACGATATCATAAGTTGGGCCGAATACAATCATCTAGAATTTCTAAATTGTGGGTGCAAATTTGTTTTAAAAAAACAAGATAGTAAACGAAAAGAAATTAAAGAATTACTAAAAGAATTACGTAAAACAAATCCTTATATTGATAAAAATATTTACCGCAGCACTGAAAAAGTAAATTTACAAACAATAATTTCTTATCAAAATGGGGATAAAATTGAATCCGTATTAAATGAAAAAGAGTAGGAGCAATTATAAAAAATACAAGTTTTTGTCTTTTCTGAATTATATATTGGGGTGGGAACGTTTAAGAGGTTGAGTTGCATGACTACTTATAAAATAAGAAAATTAAATTTAAATGATTTAATAATAAAATATTTATTACTCAGAAAGCTTGAATTTGCTTGACTATTTAAAATATATTGATATAATAACTTCTTAAAGAAAGAACTAGTAAATCGTTGTAATGAGAGATTAACAATTATTTTGAAAAGATCAAATGAAAATGAAATTATTTAGGTTTATAGGAGGAGCAATGAAGAAAAAATATATTTTATCTATATCGTTTTGTTATCATGATTCATCAATAACTTTTAGTGATGACAAGAGTATATTGTTACATTTAGAGTGGGAAAGAATTAGTAGAAAGAAACACGATAGATTTAGAAATTTATCCGAAGTCGATTTTTTAGTAAAAATCGGACTAGAAAATTTAAATATATCAATTAATGATATTACAAAGGTATATGTTACAAAATGGAATAATTTATATAGAGGAAATGATATAGTTATATTAGGAAGAAGATTTAAAGCAATTTTAACAAGTCATCATCAAAATCATATAGGTACATGTTTTCCATCTGGTTTTAATAGGTGTGTAATTTTATGCTCAGATGGTGGTTCGGAAGACGGATATACTAAATTATATTACAAAAATGGTAAGAAAATTTGGCTTGTTGAAAATTTAGATGAAGCACCTTTTACCGGAAAGTTTTATGGTACTATTGCACAAATGCTCATAGATCCAAAAGGTAGTCAAGCACATACCAGTGGTGTAGGTAAATTAATGGGATTAAGTTCTTATGGAAAATATAATTCGAAAATAATTAAATTGATTCAAGAAAACTTAAAGGAAATTAACACCTTACATTTTCAAGATGTTTCAAATTTATTATTAAAATTTAAACTAAAACCATATTATAAAGAAGTTTGGAAAGATAGATATAAAAAGGATATCGCTTTTAATGCACATTATTATTGGGTAAATGAGTGTGCACAATATTTAAAAAGACATAATTCATTTTCAAGAAATATTTGTTTGGTCGGAGGGTGTGCTTTAAACATAAGCCTAAATTCTAAATTATTAGATGATAAAATTTTTGACAATGTTTACGTTAGTCCGATATCTACAGATTCTGGGCAGTCATTAGGAGCAATTTTATACCATAATCCGAATATTAAATGCAATTATCCGTATTTAGGAAGAGGATACGAAGCAAATATTTTATTTGATAAAGAAGAACTCATGAGAGACTTATTATCAAATAAAATTATTGCCTGGTATCAAGGAAGAAGTGAAATAGGAGCTCGAGCATTAGGTCATAGAAGTTTTATTGGTATTCCAGATTCTATAAAAATGAGAAAAAAAATTAGTGAACAGATTAAAGGAAGAGAACCGTATCGGCCGGTTGCCGCGATCATTCCTCGAGAACTTGTTAATAAATATTTTTATCAAGACTATGATTCTCCTTATATGACATTTTGTGCGAAAGCAAAAAATATAACTAAAAAATTAGCACCTGCAATAGTACATTATGATGGCACCACTCGAGTTCAAACAATAACAAAACAAGACAATCCGATTTTATATGATGTTCTGTTAGAATTAAAGAAAAAAGGTAAAGCACCGATTTTAATGAATACTTCATTGAATATTATGGGAGAACCGATAGTAGATACAGAGAATGATGCTATTGAAACCTACAAAAAAAGTGGTGCAGATTGTTTATATTTAAATGGAACTAAATTCTTAAAAGAAAAATTAATTTCTTTAATTGTACCAACTTACAATAATGATAAAAAATTAGAAATGATGTTAGAAAGCATACAAAAAGTTGGAATTCTTCAAGACGATAATATTGAAGTAATAGTTATTCAGAATCATTCAAGTAAAAGTAAATATTTGAAAACTAAAAAACTTGAACTTAAATATAATATAAAAGTTTATCATGAGCCTAATCAAGGAAAATCCTGTGCATTAAATTGTGGTATAAAAAAATCAAATGGTAAATATATAGCAAGTACAGATGATGATGTAATTATCACAGATAAAAACTGGCTTTATAAATTTGTGAATGAATTTAAAGAAAATTCGAAATTAGGATATTGTTCTGGCAAAGTAAGTATGTATACAAAAACTTCAAATAAATATTCAAATATTTGGGAACAAAAAGGTGGATTAAGTAAGGGAGAAAAGAAAAAATATTGGTCTAGAAGTTATTTAGAAAGTTTTAAGTATCATATTGTACCATGGAAGCTTCATAAAATGTGTGCTGGAGCAAATCAAATGATTCCAAAAAAAGTATTATTAGAGATAGGAGGATATTCAGAATTTTTAGGTAAGAAGGGGAACGTAGATGGGTTAACATTAGAAATTGGCTATAAAATTGCTCGTTTAGGCTATGAATTATTATATAATCCCGATATACAATTGTTTCACCAACATCCGACTTCAGAAGATGAAATAAAAAATAAACTTTATTATTACGGAATGCAAGATACTGGGGTTAGTATGTATATTTATTTGGAACACAAAGATTTACGGTATTTGTGGTGGGCAATAATAGGACATGAAATGTACACTGTAAAAAAAATGATTAAAAGAATTTTAAAAAAATATGATTTACCTTTAAGTTACATTTGGTGTGGATTAAAGGGAAATATTAAAGGTTGGAGATTATGTAAACGAAATTATAAGAAATTCAAAAGAGGGGTATTATGAAAAGTGTTTTTAACGAAGAAATTAATAGGGAGAAGATTTTAAAACCCATTCATGCAAAAATTATTACAGTAGAAGGAATTGACGGATCAGGAAAAACCACATTAGTAGAAAGTTGCGTTAGTAAATTTTCAAATTTAGGATATAAGGTAAAACAATTTCAAACTTCGTCGGATTTTAATTGCTTTTGGGACGTTGTGAATAAAGGGGTAGCAAATAAAAGCATTGATCGAAATATGAATCAAATGTTTCATAATGTAGCCTTTTTGACATATTTAAAAACGCTATTTATTGATGAATTAAATAATAATGATTTTGTAATAGGAGATTGGTATATTTATGGAAAGATGCTTTTATCTGAATTGTATACTAATGACCCAAATTGTACTTCTAAAAAATTGATTGCTAATGAATTAACAATGTCAAAAATTTTTTTACCAGATTTTAGCTTTTATTTAGATATTTCGCCTGAAGAGGCTTTAAAAAGGATAAAAAAAAGAAAAGGCATACCAGAAGAAAAAGAATCCTTAGAAATGTTAAGAGCAGCTTCTAAATTATGGAAAAGGTACTTATCAGAATATAATATTCAAATATTAAATGGTAATTTTTCTACTCAAGAATTAACAGATGATATTATATCAAGAGTATTGAAAGTTGTAAAAAAATAATATATTATATGAGATAGAGGTGAGCAAAATGAAAAGTGTAACTATGGTAACAGGCAATATGGGAAAATGGAGAATTGCCAGTGATATTTTTAAAAAATATAATGTGGAATTAAAGCAAGCAAAAATTGAAACTCCGGAGATTCAAGCTTATGATGTAGAAGAAGTATCAAAATATTCAGCAATATATGCCGCAAAATATTTAAATACTAATGTAATTAAATCGGATGTTGGTTATTATATAGAAGCATTAAATGGATTTCCAGGAGTATTTTTAAAATATATAAATAATATGTTAACTAGTGAAGAAATATTAAAGTTAATGGAAGATAAAAAAGATAGAACAATTTATTTAAAAGAATGCTTGAGTTTTGCTACTCCTAAAGGAAAGATAAAGCAATTTACGAATGTTGAAAAAGCAACAATATATTTTAAGGCGATGGGAAATGGTAGTACTTTTGATAAAATTGTTGTCTTTGAAGAAGATAAACTTCCTAAATCAACAAATAGCGAAGAAAAAAATTTTGAACATTTTAAAAATCAATTACAAATTTATGATGAAATGGCAAAATATCTAGAAAGAGAGTTAAAAGATGAAACAAAGTCAGGAGTATAATTTAACCCGTGAGGGATACGAAAAATTATTAGAAGATTTACAAGAATTAAAGAAAAAGTTTGACGAGAATGAATTAGCAATGAGTCGTTCTTTTCAAAATGCAGCTGGCGATGGTGCACATGATAATGGCGAGTTTGAAGTTCTTCAAACCAATGAAAAAATGCTAGCTGGACAAATTAACAGATTAACATCCCAAATTCAAAAAGCAAATATAATTGAAGTTCCCAATTTAAATTCTAATCAAGTAAATATTAACGATACAGTCTTATTAAGAATTTATTATGATATAGATGATATTGAAGAGGATACATATACATTAGTAGGAAGCGATGGAAATTCAACATTAAATCAGATTTCTATAAATTCACCTATTGGAAAAGCAATTTTCCAAAAATATATTGGAGAAGTTGTGCAGTATACTGTAAACAATAATATGTATCAAGTTGAAATATTAGAAAAAAAATTAGGAATAAAAAGATGAAAAAATTCTTTACAAAAGATTTGTTTTTTAAATGTAAAATTTTGCTTAGTATAAGGGAAAGCATAAAGTATCGTGCAATTATTCACATTTTTAAAAATACAGAATATCAAGTATCTAAAACTTCTAATTTAAATATTGAAGAAAAATTTGGAATAGGAAGAAACATTGATTATACGGGTCGATTAAAAACTACTTTTATAATGCAAAAAAATTCAACCTTAAATATTTGTGGTAAGTTTTATTCATATACGGGATCAAAAATTGTGATACATCCAGATGCAATATTAACTGTAGGAAATGGCAGTTTTATGAACGTTGATTCTAAAATATATTGTAAGGAAAAAATTACAATAGGAGATAATGTATTTATAGGTGAAGAAGTGATTATAAGAGATACCGATGAGCATTCAATTAAAGGGAGAATTAATACTAAGCCAATAATAATTGGAAATCATGTTTGGATAGGGATGCGATGCATTATTTTAAAAGGTGTGCATATTGGAAATAATGTAGTTATTGGTGCAGGTTCTATTGTTACTAAAAATATTCCGGATAACTGTATAGCTGCAGGTAATCCAGCCAAAATAATAAGAAAAAATATTTCATGGAATTAAAAAAATTTATCAAATTAACAGTTTTAGAGAAAATGAAATTTTGAGTTGCAAATTTTCAAAAAATATATTAAATCTTAGCCGACAGATTTTATTCCTTTTATTTACCTTAATCTTATAAGAATTCATATAACTAAAGTAGCTATGTTATGATAGCTATTTTTTTTAATTCTCATATACTACCTTAGAAAGGTCGGGTTTAAATGAAATGTAGTGAATTAAAAATTGGAGAAAAAGCGAGAATTAAAAAAATTTACTTAGAAGAGCAAAAACAAGCAAAATTGTTTCATTTAGGATTAATAGAAGAAGAGGAAATTACTTGTAAATTTAAAAATCCTTTTCATTCACCCATCGCTTATCAAATTAAAGGATGTGTTTTTGCTATGCGTAAAGAAGATGCAGATCAAATCGAGGTGGAAAAATGAAAAAGAAAAAAGCTTGTTTGATAGGGAATCCAAATGTAGGAAAATCTTCAATTTTTAATACATTAACAGGTTCATTACAACATACAGGAAATTGGACGGGTAAAACTGTTGCAAATGAAAAAGGAATTTTTGAATATTTAGATACCGAATGGGAATTGATCGATTTACCTGGAACCTATTCTTTAATTGGGGAAAGTCCGGAAGAGAAAATTGCAAGCAAATTTGTTTTAGAAGGAAAGTACGATGTGGCCATCGTTATTGCCGATGCAACCAATTTAGAACGAAGTATAAAAATAATTTTAGAAGTAATAGATGTACAAGAGAATGTAATCGTTTGTTTAAATTTAATGGACGAAGCAGAAAAAAGAAATATTTTTATTGATGAAAAAAAGCTGGCAAAAAATTTAAAGGTTCCTGTAATACTAACGAGTGCCAAAGAAAAAAGAGGCTTTAAAGAACTTCTAGATACAATGAATCATTTAGAAAACCTTTCGCCTTATACATTAAAACACACAGCTAAAATAGAACGATTTTGTGAGTATTTCCTGCCAAAAATTGAAAGTAAGAAAAAGGGAAAAGCAATAAGTTTACTCTATACAGAAAATCAAAATCTACTTTCAATAGAAGATCAAAAAATTTTATTCTTCTATACGAAATATATAACTTTTAAAGAAATTCGAGAAAGCTATCATGAAAATGCCAAACAAATACTAAATGGGGTGATAGAAAGAAAAGAAGAAAAAGAAAAAAAAGAAGACCGCTTTTGGAATTTTTTATTTTCGAATCGTTTTACAAGTTTTCCTTTAATGATGTTGATCTTATTTGGAATCTTATGGCTAACAATTTATTTTTCCAATATTCCATCCGATTTGTTATTCAAATTTTTTGAATTTTTAGAAAAACCTTTGTATCAAATTTTATCTTTTATACCTTCATTTCTTTTAGATCCTTTAATATATGGAGGATATCGCACCTTATACTGGGTAGTCTCTGTAATGACACCACCAATGTTAATTTTTTTTCCATTATTTTCATTATTAGAAGATTATGGTTTGTTACCAAGAATCGCATTTAATTTAGATAAACCGTTTTCAAAATGTGGATCCTGTGGCAAACAAAGTCTAACAATGTGCATGGGACTAGGATGTAATGCAGTTGGAGTTACTGGAGCTAGAATTATGGAATCCAAAAAAATGCGAATTTTGGCAATTTTAACCAACGTTTTCATGCCTTGTAACGGAAGATTTCCAGCCATGATCTGCATTATTGGAATGTTTTTCATAAACGATCATACTTTAAAAGGAAGCCTTTTTTCAGCATTTATTCTTTCAGTAATCATTTTAGGAGGAATTCTTCTCACTTTCTTAGTTACCAAAATATTAAACTTTTTTCTCTTAAAAGAAGAAAAACCTATTTTTATTTTAGAATTACCTTCATTTAGAAAGCCAAAAATCTTAAGAACGATTTACTTTTCTATAAAAGAAAAAGCTTTGCACGTTTTAAAAAGAGCAATGGTGGTTTCTTTTCCAGCCGGTTTACTTATTTACTTTTTAGCAAATATAACCGTTTCAAATACTTCATTATTAATGTATTTAAAAGATTTTCTAAATCCATTAGGCCTTTTAATGGGATTAGATGGAGCTATTCTTTTAGCCTTTTTATTAGGACTTCCTGCAAATGAAATTGTAATTCCAATAGTAATGCTGATTTATAGTGGAGGATCAATGCTTGTAAATTATGAATCGTTAGAAAGTCTAAAATTATTGTTTATAGAAAACCATTGGACTTGGCTCACAGCATTAAATTTTCTAATTTTTTCTTTATCACACTTTCCTTGTGCAACAACTCTTTTAACAATAAAAAAAGAAACAAACAGCTTTTTCTACATGTTTTTAGCTTTTCTCTTACCAACCATAATAGGAATACTTTTATGTGTTTTAACAACGACAATATTCCAAGTATTTTAGGATAAAAATTCTTTCTTGATCCATATTATATATAGGTGAAATCATGAAAAATTATAGTATATGGAATGAAGAACAAACCGAAATTCTTCCAAAAATAAGTGAAGATAAAAAGGTAGATATATTAATCATTGGAGGAGGTTTAACAGGAGTTTCCTTATTGTATCAATTAAAGGATTCCAAATTTAAAACTATTTTAGTTGAAAAAAATATTTGTGGTAGAGGAGTAACTTCAAAAAGTACTGCAAAAATCACTTATCTTCAAGACTTACTCGTAACAGATTTTAAAGATGAAAAAACAGCAAGTCTTTATTTAAAAAGTCAGCAAGAAGCCATAAAAGAAATAAAAAAGATGATTACAAAAGAAAAAATAGATTGTGATTTTGAAAAATCTCCTTCTTATTTATTTACGAATGACTCGGCAAACATTCAAAAACTAGAACGACAATATTTATTTTTAAAAGAGAATCATATAGAAGTGAAAAAAGAAAAATTAGAAAAAATACCAAACAAATTTGCTTTAAAAGTAGAAGATACATATCTTTTTCATCCATTAAAATACCTTTTTAATTTAAAAAGAATTTTAAAAGATTTTATTTATGAAAATTCTCCAGTCAAAAAAATCCAAAAAGTCAAAAATGGATACGTAGTTAGTATAGGAAAATATCAAATTTTTTGTTCAAAAATCGTAATTGCAACTCACTATCCTTATTTTTTAAAGCCATTATTTTTTCCATTAAAAAATCATGTGGAAACTTCCTTTATCGGAGTAAAAAAAGAAGAGAATCCTCTTCCTTTTAGTGCAATAAGTATAGATCATCCAATACTATCTTTAAGAACATATCAAAACACTTTATTTTATTTAATAGATTCTATGCCGACAGGAAATATAAAAAGTATTGAAAGTCATTTTAAAAAATTAAAAAGTCAAGCTTCATTTGATTATCTTTGGAGTAATAAAGATATCATGACAAATGATAAAATACCTTATATTGGACGAATATTTAAGCAAGACAATTCCTTTTTAATTGCTTGTGGATACAATACTTGGGGAATGACAAATGCTTCAATTGCTTCCGTAGTTTTAAAAGATATTTTGCTTGAAAAAGAAAATCCATTTGAAGAACTTTTTGACCCGAGAAGAAGTTTAAATTTCAAAAAAATCAAGGCATTTCCTTTGGATTTAATATATAGTGGTAAAGCCATTTTAAAAAGCACAAAGAACAATATCAACAATCAAAAAATAAAAAAAGAAACAAGAGATGGTCAAAGTGTTTTAATATATGTAGATGAAAACGGAAAAGAACATATTGTTTTAAATCGGTGTCCACATATGAAATGTGGATTAGTATTTAATGAATGGGAAAAAACATGGGACTGTTTATGTCATGGATCAAGATTTGATCTAGACGGTAAGTGTATTGAAGGACCGAGTAATATAAATATTAC
Organism: uncultured Bacilli bacterium; assembly: GCA_944350145.1. Taxonomy (GTDB): domain Bacteria; phylum Bacillota_I; class Bacilli_A; order RF39; family UBA660; genus Ventrenecus. Next base: position 104 of record CALVOC010000007.1, on the reverse strand, counting down.
TTTTTCTAAAAAATAAAAAATCGATCAAATGAAATGCACCCCTTAGAGTAGACAATAATAAAAAAATCATTTCAATTTCTTTTGTGATAAAATACACTTCCGAA
>CALVOC010000006.1 GCA_944350145.1 uncultured Bacilli bacterium | reverse complement strand
TCATAAGTTACATCTTCATCTAGCCACATTCTTAAATTGTATGTTACTTCATCACCACTGGATAAGCTTCCTTTTTGTAAAAGTCTTCCTTCTTGATATCCTTCTACTGTTTTACTTTCATATTTGTCTAATGTTTGAATTGCATTATAATCTAAAACAGCATTTAAATATTTACTATTTAATGTGGTTGTATTTAACATTCCTAAAATTACTTCATAACTTATAAAAGAATCACATGTGTTTTTTATTGTAAAAGTGTATGGAGTAGAACTCATTCCTTCTTCATCGCTAATGGGATAGGCATCCGGTATAGATATTGCTTCATTTTCACTTACTAATTCAATTTTTAAACAACTACTTAATATAGCATTTTCTCCTGTTTGAGTTCTTGTAACCAACCAATAAGCATAAGAAATACCTATACATATCGCGATTAATAACAAAATAAAAATTCCTAATGCTATTTTATTGTCTTTTATTTTCTCTAACATTTTTCTTGCTCCTATCACTCATTTTCTTTCTTCTCATAGTATGTAGTAAAATTTGTTTTTTTAAACATGAAACATCTTCTATCGTACTTATTACGATATTATGATATCACATCTTTAAGAATAATGAAAGAAAAAGGAGTTGGAAAATGGAATACTCTAAATATAAGCAAAAAGAATTTTATCTTTTAATTAAGAAAAATTTGCGAAGAATTCATTACGAAAGTGGATATTCTAGAGCTCAAGTAGCTGAAGGAATTGACATATCTTTTCAAGCCTACAGCGATATGTTAACTCTTTCTTTAATTGATCGTTATCCTTCTTTAGAAACGATGCGACGTTTCTGCTTATTCTTTCATATTGAGATTACTGAATTTTTTAAACCAATTGATGAATCTCTCTTGCAAAACAATTAAAAAATAAAATTCTTGTATATTATTATAACCTACTTTTTTCTTTTTTTATTAACCTTGTAAGATTAATTTATAAAAATATTGCCATATATAATGGATAATTTGTTATCTTATCTTTATAGCTGATGTTTTTTGTTGATAATTTTATACCCTGCTCAACATTCCAATTTGTTATAACTGAATTTAATGATTTAGCCTTAGTATTTTCAGCTGATTTTACTTCTACCGCAGTTGCTTTATTTTCATATCGAATGAAAAAATCTATTTCAAGTTGAGAATTGTGTTCAAAATAGTATAATTTTTTACCCGACTTTGTAAAAATGTCCGCGATAATGTTTTCATAAATTGCTCCTTTATATATGCCCAAGTTACCATCCAGTATGTCTTTTGCTGACCCTTCCTCTAGCATTGCAACTAATAATCCGGTATCACGCATATAAACTTTAAAAATATCATTTTTAGCATTTCCTTCTAATGGCAATTCTGGTTTAGCTAAATTATAACAAAAATTAATTATTCCTGCATCATATAACCACATTAAACTTCCAGCGAATTTTCTAGCTGTCCCATTTTTTTCTACTAGTCCATAGCGGAATTTTTTATAATCTTTCGCTAAATGTTTTGGAATAGACCAAAAACAATCTCTTGTTTTTGGCTTTTCTTGTCCCACTGCATATTTAATTATGTCATCACCATAATCATTTAAAATATCTCTTTGAATTTTTAAAACATTTTGGTAATTTAAATTTTCAATAAAATCGGAAACAACTCTTGGCATTCCACCTATCACAATATAATTTTTAAACAATTCAAGCATTCGCTCGTGAATAGCAGCAGGAACTGGCTTTTTTAATTCAAAATATTCTTTAAGATCTTTCATTGAATTTTCTGAAATACCATTAGCCCAGCAAAATTCTTCAAAATCTAACGAAGTCATTTCCAAATGCTCTACATATCCAACTGGATAAGAAGGGACTTCTTTATAATTAATTCCTAAAAGTGATCCTGAAGCTATTACATCAAAACGTTTATCCATGGAGAAAAATTTTAAAGCTGTTCTTGCTCTTGGACAATTTTGGATTTCATCAAGAAATATTAAAGTTTTTTGAGGAACTAATTTAATGTTTGGAATTCGAATAGACATTTGTTTTATTATAGTATCCACATCTAAATTATCTTCAAAAATAGATTTGTAGCTTTCATTTTCATCAAAATTTATGTAAATATAATTTTCATAATTTTCTCTAGCAAATTTGTCAATAATAAATGTTTTTCCTACCTGACGTGCTCCTTTTACAACCAAACAGTTTTTTTGCTCTTTTTTTTTCCACTCTAATAAGCTTTTTTCTATTTTTCTTTTTAACATACCTTTTAATCACCTAAATTCATTATATACCATTTTTTAAGCACTTTCAAGTGATTTTTCATATTATTCGTACGAATAATATGCACATGTTGCATATTTTCCGTACGAATAATATGTGTTTGATGCAGGTTTTCCACACGAATAATTAAAAAAGACATATTTCTATGCCTTATTTACTTGATACGGTTCTACTTCTACTGATGTTTCTTGACCAAATAAATCAATTAGTACAACAATTCGATTGTTTTCTAGATCAATATTATTAACTGTTCCTTCCATTCCTTTAAATGGACCGTCTACAATGGAAACTTTATCTCCTACTGCCATTTCAGATTCGATATCCATTCTACTCATACCCATATTGACTAGAATACGATCAATTTCTTGTGGAAGTAATGGAGTTGGTTTTGCTCCTTTTCCGCTTGAACCAATAAATCCTGTTACACCTGGTGTATTTCTAACGATATACCAAGCTTCATCACTCATAACCATTTCTACTAATACATATCCTGGAAACATTTTTTTCTTTTTTTCTTTTTTTACACCATCTTTAATTTCAATCTCTGTTGTTTCTGGAATAATTACACGAAAGATGTAATCTTGCATTCCCATAGATTCTGTACGCATTTCAAGTTTTTCTTTAACAGATTCTTCATGTCCTGAATAAGTGTTTACGACATACCATAGTTTTTCCATTAGATAGCCCCCTTGATCCAAGATAAAATTGCAGATACGCATAAGAAGAACGCAACTAAGAAAGCCACTATTACAATTGTTGCAATTGTATATTTTACGACTTCTTTTGAAGATGGAAATGTAACATTTTTCATTTCATTTTTTACTTCTTTTAAATATCCAGGTTTCTTTTCTTTTTTTACTTTTTTCTTTTGGTCTTTTGTTTTTTTCATTTTTTCTTCTTTTTTGGCCATTCTTACCACCTCATAAATTTTTCCAAAATAAAAACACTTCCGTGCTTCTTGTATATAAGATAGCATAAAGGAAGGTGTTTTGCAAGTGTTTTTAGTCTATTTTTTCTGTAAATTCAGCTATTTTCCAATCGTTCTCGACTTTTTCTAAAATCAATCGATAGTGATCATTTCTTGAGCAGATAGCATCTTCGCCATCCGGACAAAGCCGAATATTTATGATGGATACAATTTTCTCATTTGTTGCACTTTCTAACTCTAAAATTTCTTCATTTACATTTATCATTGCAATCGCACTGTCGGAGTAAACCGAATCAAACATTGTTTTTGGACCACGATGAATACGACTTGTTAATAAAACATCTTGATCGGGTGTTATCTCAGTTAATTGATCCCAATAATATCCATATACATCATCTGTTACATATGTATGAAATTGATTTAAAAAGTTTTCATCAATTACAATATATTTTTCATCATCCTCTTTGGTATATTCACTACTTACTTCACTAATGTTGTAATACTTTGCATTTTCAAAAAAACTTTTTAAAGTATTTCTTTTTTCTTCAACAAGTTGTCTAATTTCTTGTTCTGACATATCGCTGCTATTTTGGAAAACAATTTCTTCAGATGGATTGTTCGTATAATCTTCAAAGACATCTTCACTTTCTTTTTGGAATTTAAAAATAGTTAATGCTACTAAAACAAACAAGACAATAAGTAAAAGAGCTACTGCAATTTTTTTCCATTCTCTTCTAAGCATTTTTATTCCTCCTTTATTAGAAGTTTTACTTTATTTCTAATTCTTTGAATTGTATTATCGATTTGTTTTTCTTTTTTGTCAAGTAAAAGAGCTATTTCTTTATAATTTAAACCTTTTAATAAATAAGAAAAAACTTCTTGTTCATTTTTTGATAGTTCTTTTTTAATTTTTTGAAGCAAAACTTCTTCCTTTTCTTGCTCGCTAAATTTTAATAATGGATCGGCTGTTTCATCTTTTATTACATCAATTAATGGTAAACCGTTTTTATCATAATCATAATCTAAGGATAGACTTGATTGTTGCATTTTACTTTTTGTAGATTGAGCTTTACGAATAGCATTAATTAATTTTCTTTTAATACATAAAGAAATAAACGTTTTTAAACTTGCATCTTTTTTTTCATCATAACTATTTAGAGCATCTGTAAAACCAACATTGGCTTCTTGCATTAAATCGTTATAATCTAATCCATATTTACGAGCACTGGTAATATATTTTTTGACAATAAATTTAATCAATGGTTCATATTTTTCATAAAGACTATCGCGAACAACTTCATTGCTTTCACTTATCATATCAAAAAGAAATTCGTCTTCTTCATTGTACTTCAAGATAATCCCCCCATTTTAAAAATTAATATTGCCGCGGCTACGGATGCATTTAAACTATTTACTTCACCGATCATTGGAATTTTGATGACTAAATCACAATTGTCTTGCACAATTTTACTTATTCCTTTTCCTTCATTTCCAATTACTAAAACTTTCTTTCCAGAAAAATCCACATTTCGGCAATCTTCTCCATCCATATCAGCCGCATAGACGAAGTATCCTTTGGCTTGAAGCTTTTTTATTGTTTCACTTATATTTGTTACTTTAATAATTTTTACATTGTCGGTGGTCCCGACACTTGTTTTTATGACAGTATCATTCACACTTACACTACGATCTTTAGGTATAATAATACTTTTTATTCCTGCTGCTTCGGCAGTTCTTATAATCGCTCCAAAATTATGTGGATCTTCTAAGTGATCCAATACCAATAAAAATTCTTCGTTTTGAATATCTTTTAAATCATAGTATGAGTATTCTTCTCTTTCAAAAACTATTCCTTGATGATTTCCTTTTACCATTTTATTTAAAATATCGTTAGATGTTACAACGTAATGAATTTTATTTTGTTTTAAAAAATCTATTATTTCTTTTTCATTTCTCGATAAATAAACTTTTTTTATTTCCTTTGGATTTGTCATTAATAAAGAATTTTTGCCATAAGCTAACATAGGTACTCCACCCCTTCAATTAAAGTTATTATACTATAATTTTTTTAGAGGTGCAAATTATAAAAAAAGAGAAGTATTGCTACTTACTCTTCGGTATTATTTTTCATTTTTGTTTCCTCAAACACAAAATGAAAGATTTTATGCACGAATAATATCGGTGTGCACAAGTATAGTATCTATTTTTTTGGTTCTTTTATTCTGCCATTTTTTTCCTGCTTTCCAAATCTTCAGCATTGATGGCAATTCCAATAGTTACGATGTAGGCAATTAGATAGAACCATATCATTAAAACAACAAAGTGAGCTAATCCACCATACAACAAGTCATAATGAGCTACATTATTAACATAAAACGAATAAAGGAATGTAACAATTACAAAACCAGCCGTTGTAAATAAAGATCCTTTGGTTGTATAACTGCTAGATACTCGTTTATCTGGAGCAATCGTGTAAATAATTTTTAATAAGATGAAAATCAGAAACCAAGAGATTGGTCCTTTAGAAACATTTATGATAAAAACAATCGTGTTTGTAACAGCTTGATTCATGTTCACGTATTTTACTAATTCAATGAACTTGTCTCCAAAAGCTGGAACCAAAAGAAGGAAGACAATTAAGCAAATTAAAATGAATGTCATTACTAAACCTTTAATTTTTCTTTTTAAAAATGAAGAATTTTCAAATCCTAACAATTGATTCGAAGTTACAATAATAGAACTTGCTCCTCCACTTGCGGCATAAAAAGCTACGCATAATGGAATTAAAAATTCTAAAGAAAATTGAATATCACTTATCATAGGAGTAATTAAAGATGCTATATCGTTTCCAAAGGCTTTTAAAATGAAATTAGAAATAAAATCAAGAGAAACATTAAATAAAGAAGCTCCATAGGCGATTAAAGTTACTGTAGGAACTGTTGCTAATAAAAAAAAGAAAGCAAGTTGTCCCGGCAAAACCAACATATCTGGTCTTGCTAGAATATTCCATAATCTTTTTAGAACTTCTTTTGCCTTCTTTATTATTTTCATTTTTCTTCGTCCTTTTTTCCTTTTTGTTTTTTGATGTCTTCAACACATTCATTAATCGCATCTTCAATTGATTTTGTATCACTTTCAATCATGCTATAACTAATGCTTATTCCATAATCAAATGGTAAAGATTTAAAATTCTTATTTAATTTATGCATGTAGCTTGTAATTTGTTTTTGATTATATCCAACAAAATAAATCATAAATTCATTTCCATTTGTCCTTATAATATCTGAATTATCTAGTTGAGTTTTAATTAAAATATTGGCAGCTGCTTTTATTTGACGATCTCCTTCTTCATAACCTAAGGTATCGTTGATTTCTTGTACTTTATTTAAATCAATCATTACTACACTTTGCGGATAAATTGTATTTTTATTCCAAACAGCTAAATTTTCATTTAAGTAATTTCGATTTTTTAAAGAAGTTAATTGATCCACATATTTTAATTTGTCTTCTTTTTTTATTTTCTTTTGCAATCTTACTTTTTTACTTGAACGGTAAATTAATAATAAAATCACAATGATAATGATAATTGCATACAATGCATATCGAGCTAGGCTTCCTATTATAGAGCCTCTTTTTTCTAATATTCCACTTTGATAAATTCCTATATTGGTTATTTCTTTGCTATCTAAATAATTGAAATAATGGATTAGTAAAGTATTTAGAGTTTCATTTCCTAAGGATTTCATTGTGTAAGAAGCATTAATGGTATAGCTATATCTAGAACTATAATTTTTAAGAGTTCCTTTTAACAAATAATTTCCTACTTGATGATCTAATAAAATTAAGTTTTCTTTATCCTTTAAAACTTTATCAATTTTTGATAATTCAAATGTTTTTAATGTACAACCATCTAAAACAGATAATTTTGTTTGTAAATATGAATTTTCTTCAACATAAATTGTTTTATTTTTTAAGGATTCTATGGATTCAATCACTAAAGGATTTTGTTTATGAACATAGATATCAAATTCTATAGGTAAACTTAAATTAATTTCTTTACCACTTAATCCATAGTTATAGAAATTTGTATATAAATCTAGTTTGTTATTATTGATATCACGAATGAATTTCTTTTCACTATTATATTTTTTGTAATCAATTTCAATATCTGAAAAAGAAGCAAATCTTTCTAAGAAATTCGCAATGATTCCACCATATTTTCCATCGCCATATATTTCATAAGGCAAATAATTTTGATAGCCATATTTAATGTTTTTCTTTTTTAATTCATCCATTTCTGAATCAGATATATTTAAGCTTTCTGTAAATAAGGATTTTTCTTCTAAATAAAGATTTTTTTCTAAATTTTCTTTTTGCCAACTAGCAAAATATTTTTTTAAAATTTGATAAAGTATAGAGTTTGAATCATCTTTTACATAAAAATATCTTGTTAAATCACTAAAGTGATATGCAATCCAATAATTTTCTTTTAAAATTGTATCTAAGCTTTCAATTCTTGGAACTAGAATATATTGAATTGTGTTTTCTTTTAAAGCTTTTATAAGCTCCTCTAATGTATCTGCTTCTGTGTAAGTATTTCCTTTTAAAAAAGATAAATTTTTTTTTACATCTTCGGCGGTATTTTTTAAAAGACCAATTTTTTTATTAGTAATACTTTGAATGTTTGGAATGATTTCTTCATTTTTACTTACTAAAACATAGTGATCTTGATAGAAGGAAAAAGAATTTTCTGGTAAAGTATTTCCAGTTGTTAAAGAAAGGTTTGTGCCTTCTTCATCAGTTGTCATTGTAATAGGATTAAATTTTATTTCATATGTAGTGGTAAAATCTTCTAAAAATGAATAAAATAATCCTTCACCTACTTTTCCAAAAATATTGACATCATTTATGATATTGACATTTTGGATATTACTTGAATTATCATTTATCCAGTGTCTTTCCTCACTCGTTAGACGGTTGGCATTTGTTAAATTTAGGTAAATACCAATTCCAATGGCAATGAGAATAACTCCAGCTAATGCAATAAATATTTTTCTTTTCATAACTACTCCTCACTTGTAATTGGTGTATTATTATTCCAAATTATGCTTGAAGTGCTGCGAATATTTCTAGATCCCATAATGGTATAGCCTTCTGCAGTGTCAGTGGCTTCTTGCACTAATGTATAATGAATATCGTAATGGCTCTTATATTCGTCGTTAATTACTTCTAGTGTAGTCGCGGCAATTTCTTTTGCACGATCTAAAGAGGTATTCGTAAATACTATTCTTATATAAATAATTTTTCCTTGAGTATGGACGGTTACTTCTTGAACATTTTCATTTTCTTTTAATTTGTTTTCAATTGCTTGTTTGTCTTCGTCTTTTAATGGTAAGTTTTCTATATCTTCTAAACGATCACCATATTCTGAAGTACTTACTCCCACAAAATATTTTATTACTACAACTCCCATCACTAAGAAACATACAAGAACAATTGTAGTTAATACAAATAAAACTCGGTTATTCATCCATAAATTTTTAATCTTTTTCATATTTCACCTCTAATAATTGTATTTATATTATACCTTAAAAATTTTTATTTTTAAAGAGTGAATAGTTTTGGTTCTTTTTTCATAAAAAAACTAGTTTTTTTTAACTAGTTTATCGATTGCTTCTAAAACGTTCTTTTGGATCTAAAATTGCTTTTCTTAAACGAATTGCATCAGGTGTAACTTCTACATATTCGTCATCTTCAATAAATTCTAATGCTTCTTCTAAAGTGAATTTTTTTGGTTTTGTCAAGTTGATTGCTTCATCAGATCCAGAAGCTCGCGTATTCGTTAGATTTTTATTTTTGCATGGATTTACATCTAAATCATTGTCGCGATTATTAATACCAATAATCATTCCAACATAAACATCGGTAGCTGGTTCAATAATTAGTGTTCCACGATTTTCTAAGTTCCATAGGGAATAACCTAAAGCTTTACCATTTTCCATAGAAACTAAAACGCCATTTTTTCTTCTAGTAATTTCACCGACATATGGCTTGTAATCTTCGAAGCTTCTTACCATAATTCCTTCCCCTTTTGTATTCGTAATAAAGGCACTTCGATATCCAATTAAACCGCGTGTAGGTGCTGAAAATTCTAAATGAGAATATCCTTCATCGGTTGTAGAAACTACTTCTAGCATTGCTTTTCTTTCTTGTAAATCATTAATTACTGTTCCTTGATATTCACTTGGACAATTAATAATCACACGTTCAAATGGTTCGTATTTTTTTCCATCTCTTTCTTCAAATAAAACTTCTGGTTTAGATACACATAACTCATAACCTTCACGACGCATATTTTCTAGCAGAATAGATAAATGTAATTCTCCTCGTCCACTTACTTTATATCCTTCTGAATTTGGCAATTCTTCTACTAAAAGTCCGACGTTTGTTTCTAGTTCTCTTTCTAATCTTTCTTTAATATGGCGAGTAGTTAAAAATTTACCGCTTTGTCCAGCAAATGGACCATTGTTTACTAAAAAATTCATAGATAGAGTTGGACGTTCAATATGAATTGGAGGAAGTGGATCAATATGATTTTTATCACAAACCGTGTCGCCAATTGAAATATCTGGGCATCCAGCAATTGTAACAATGTCGCCAAAGTAAGCTTCTGCTTTTTCAACTCTTTCTATTCCCTCTGTTACATAAAGTTTAGAAATTCTAAAGTTCTCTATTTTACCGTCATTACGAGCTAAGGCTACTGTTTCACCATTTTTTATAATTCCTTTAGAAACTCTACCAATTCCTAAACGACCTAAGAAATTGTCATAGTCTAAGTTGCTAATTTGTAATTGCAATGGATCATTTACATCTCCAGCATAAGGATTTACTTGATGTACAATTGTTTCTAGTAAAGGCTCTACTGAATCTTCTAAATGGTTAAGATCTAATGAACACTTTCCATCTTTAGCCACTCCATACACAATAGGAAAATCTAGTTGTTCGTCCGTAGCATTTAATTCCATAAACAAATTAAAAGTCATATCAACTACTTCTGTTGGTCTTGCATCTCTTTTATCAATTTTATTAATAAATAAGATTGGTCTTAAATTTTGCTCTAATGCTTTTTTTAATACAAATCTCGTTTGAGGCATTGGTCCTTCACTAGAGTCTACAATTAAAACAACTGTATCTACGGTTTTGATTACTCGTTCTACTTCACTAGAAAAGTCCGCATGGCCTGGTGTATCTACAATGTTAATTTTATAATCCTTATAATGAATTGAACAGTTTTTTGAATAGATAGTAATTCCTCTTTCTTTTTCAATAGAATCACTGTCCATGATTAATTCGCCAACTTCTTCATGAGCTTTAAAAGCTCCATTTTGTTTTAATAAAGCATCAACTAGAGTACTTTTTCCAGCATCAACATGGGCAACAACAGCAATATTAATGATTTTATCCATAAACTCATCCCCTTAAATAAAATACTTTAAAGATCTTACAACAAAATTTTAAATTTATCAAGTATATTTTTCAAAAGAAAAACATATACCTTTTATATATGTTCATCTTTTTTTGAATCTTCAAGAGAAATAGAATCTAATGCTTTTCCCTTTATTTTTTTAGTAACCTTTAAATTTTTAAACCATTTTGTAAAAATATTTACAAATACCATAACCGCTATAACTATATAGATTAAATCTATTAAAATCCCCCATATTTCAGAGATCAAAGGTATTGACGTATATGTAAATAGACTATCTCCTAAATTCCGAACTAAAATAAATGGAATCTTTAGCAGACAAATGAAAATGATTAAGATAAGTAAATCAAAAAGGATTTTAATATTTTCTTGAAAAGAATTTTTGGACATTATATCTACAACTCGATGAATTACTTCAAATAATTCTTCAAATTTCTTGTATAAAAATCCTTCTTTTTTTAAAACTTTGCTAGGATTAATTCCATGTTTTTTAAAAATACTTTTTTGAATTGTATCTAAATTTCCAAAAGATGCGATAATTTGCTCTTCATTTATATTTTGATTTTTTTGTTTTTCAATCTCTTCTACATAATGATTTACTTCTTCATCAATTACATTGTCTTCAAAAATATCTAAACGATCTCTTAGTTTTTTGATAAATTCTTCTTGATTCATTTATTCTTTCCTTTCTATAGTTACATATCGATATTCATCTATTTTTACTCTTTTTAAGTCTGTTACTACAGTGATATTTTCTTTCTTTTCTTTTACTGCTTGATATTTCACTATTTTTATTATATCAGAATTTGTATTTTGAATGCTACTTTTTTGAACATCAATTAGTAAAAAGGGTTGATTTTCTTTTTGAATTAACATATCATCATTTTCTAAATCAAATGTAAGTTCAATAGGAGCAAAATATACAGGTGTATCTTTTTTTAACAATGCAATATAATTAATATCATTTTCTAGGTTATTTTGGGATGGGGATAAAATTCTTTTTGTAGAAGCGGCTAAAAAATTTTGAGTTGTAATCACTTTGTTTTCTTTGAAAAAGACATTGATATTTCCTTTTAAACAATCTTCTTTTATCGTTTTAATTTGTTCTGCTTCTTTTCTTATAGACTCAATGCATTTATCGACATCACTGGTATCAATATTTTTAAAATATTTTAATTTAATTAATATATTATTTGGATTTTCAATTGTATTGATAAAGTCTTCTACTTCTTTTTTAGAAATAGAATGAGTATTGATTAGACTTTTTCTTATAAAAGAATGATAAAATGTCAGAATCTTTTTTTCTTCATTTGATCTTTGTTCAAAATTTTCTTCTAATTCTGTCATAGTTTCTTCATAAGTGTATTCTTTTGCTTCTTCCTCTTGTTCTAAAGTAGGTTCTTTAATTTTTAAATTGTCAAATTCTATTAAAAAATCACCTATGGTTCTTTTATCTAAATCTGGCACCATCGCATATTTTTCTTTTACACGATTTTGTTCATTCTCTTTATATTGTTCATAAGAAACCATTTGATTTACAATACTTTCTTTTTCAACGTTGTTTAATTCTTCTTCTACATTGTCTTTTTTGTTAAACCATCCTTTTTTTCTTTTTATAGCATTTTCTAAAATTTCGATTTTTTTATTTAAACGATCTATTTCTAATGGAAGTCTAATTAATTCATATTTATTTTTGATTAAGCTTTCACTGGATTCTAATTTTTCTATAAATTCTGTATATACAAGAATTAGGTTTTCTAATTGTTGACGATCCTTTATTTTTTTTATCTCGCCAGCCGTTGTTTCTAACTCATCGTTAATGTCTTTTAAAGGATCTAGTTGCTCTTCTTTTATTACATGAGCTTCTTTTAATTTGTAGTATTCCTTTCTTAAATTTTCATAATAATTATATTTTGTATAGTATTTTTGAGTTAAATTTCCTAAATTTTGATAAGTGTCTTCTTGAATTTTTATTTTTTCTTTAATAATTTCTAACAATTGAAGTAAACATCTTTTTAATTTTCTTATATATTTATCTTCTTTTTGTAAAGACATTGTTTCTACTTTTTCTTCAGGAATTCGTTTTAATTCTTCTAAAGAATACGGTTGGTTATTTTTTTCAAATACAATTTCTGGATTTTCTTTTTTATAATCTGACAATTTTATATGAACTTGATATTTTTGACCATTTTTTTTGTACCAACTATATTTTGCTAAAAAATCTTCAGCTTCTTCTATAGACTTAGGCAAAAAGATTCTTGTCAATTCACCATAAAAAGGATCTTTAAAAGAAAAAGAAATACCTATTTCATTATTTTTGACATACAAAAAAGGTTCTTTGTTTAAAGAATAAAAACCATATTTATATAAAATTTTTTGCAAGACTTCTTTTTCCACTTTCTCGACCTCTTTATTCTTACTCACATTATATCATAATCTTTTTTTTATTTCTATATAATGATATAATAGTTTTGAAAGGAAGGATTTATGAGAGTTACAATTGTTAAACCAAATAATAAGGAAAGTAATTTTCCAGTAGGTTCTTTATTACTTTTTATTCTAGGACTTTTACTTGCGTTTAATTCTGAAGGTGTTATTAGTGGACTTTTTATTTTTCTTGGAGTACTTATTTTGATTTATGGAATTTATAAGTTTTTTCGATATTATCAAATGCGAAATCAACTTCACGTAGAAGATTCTGGACTTATGATGAGTGGTATTATGAGTATCACGATTGGACTACTCACTATTATTTTAGCTAGTTTTTTAACAAATGCTATTTCTATTATTACAGGTATATGGCTTATTTTTTCTGGAATATCAAAGTTAGGTACTTTAAATATTTATAAAGATACACATTCTAAATATTTTATAGTGCAATTTATTGTTGCTATTTTATTTGTTTTACTAGGATTGTATTCTATATTTGCCGATAATGCCATTTTAATGATTTTGGGAATTATACTTCTTGTTTATTCTTTAGGAGATATGATTAACTATTTTTTACATTTAAAAAAATAAGCCATTTAAAAACCTCGATTTTTATAATCGAGGTTTTTTTATTTCTTTTTTGTTGTTGATTTTTTTGAACTTGTTGCTTTTTTTGCTGTAGTAGTTTTTTTGGCTGTTGTTTTCTTAGTTGTAGTTTTTGTTTGTGTTTTTGGCTTTGATGTTGTTTTCTTTTCTGCTTTTACTTCTTCTTTTTTTGGCTCTTCTTTCTTTTCTTCTAAAGCAATGGACTTTTCAAGTTTATCTACATCTTTTCGAGCAAAATAAATTCCTACTCCGACAACAATAATTACACCTGCAAGGATTCCTAGAATAATTAATCCATCATCTCCACCCGCTTCGAAGTCAGTGATTAAACTTGCAAGAGGATCTACAAAATCATCATCTGATGCAACTTCTTTAATCTTTTCTTTTAAATCATCGTCATAAGTGCTTGAATATCCATTCCATGATTCATCACCAATGACTATGTACGGTACTCCTTGTAAAGTATCTCCCATGATTTCAGCGGCATCATACATTAAATTAGAATTTTTTTGTGTACTTACTTCATAATCTTTAATTTCAAAAAGATCTTTGTATTCTTCATCTTCTTTTAAAGTCTCAAAAAATTGTTTTGCTGCAGCACAGTACCCACAACTATTGCTTCTAAAAAAATAGACATTTACAGTTTTAGCTTTGGCTTGGCTTGGTGTCATAAAAAGTACCGCTAAAATGCCCGCTACTAAAAGCAAAAATTTGTTTTTTTTCATTTCTATTTCACTCCCTTGATTTATTATAGCAAAAGTTAACGGGAAATACTAGAATTTTCTTTGATGCTTTGATCAATATTTGAAGACATTACAAAGATTACTCCCAAAATTGCGAGTAAAGAGATTATACAGACTAATACACTTTTTACTTTTTCGTTCATATGCATCACTTTTCTTTTTTATTTTACTTTTTATATATGTAATTTTTGTGAATTTTTTATGAAAGTATTTTGTCAAAAAAAGCTTAGATAATTTATCCAAGCTATTTATTAGGCTTCTTCTAATGTTGGTTCAAATTTACTTTTTGTTTTTGTGATTTTTGTTTCAGCTACGTTTGTAACTGAATACATTCCTTCTTCACTCATTAATGTGTATAATTCGTTTTGTAATGTTAATATGTCGTTTAGTGCATCTTTAAATTTTTTATGTAACTCTGGTGTTCCAGATTCAATAGATCCGTGTAAAAATAAATCTGCTAAACATTTTAAATCCCATAAAATTCCTTCTAACATTGTTTTATTATCCATTTTTATTCTCCTTTCAATTGCTCATAAAAGTCTTCGTATAATGTATCCGTTTTCTTTTCGATTTTTTTAAAAAGCGATGTTTCTTTATTTTCTGTTACGCATTCTTTATTAATGCACAAATGTCTTTTGAAATATTCCAGATGGCTTAATGCATCTTCTACATATAATAATTCTTTTTCACTCATTTTTATCACCCAAGATTATTATGGCTTTTATAAAAAAAAATATACTTTTTCTCAGTATATTTTTCTCATTATTTAAAATAAACTCATTTGTTCATTTTGAGGAATTTCTTTTTTATAATCCGCGATGATCGCGTCCATATCTGTTAATATGTGATTTTCACTGCACTTTTTTAAGAAAAGTTCCATTAAATGTCTAAATTGAAGAGTATTGCAAATATTTTTTTTGCCATAAACAGCCATATAGTCTTCTTTTAAACCTGGGTATAAAATATCTAATGCTTTATAGTAGTAATCTTTTTGATTGGTTTTTAAAGTCATACCCATTCTTGTATAAATAAATTTTGCATCCACTTCTTTACTTTTAACAATCATATTTAAAATGTTGTCTTCTGTATCTGTTAAAAAAGGAAGCACTGGTGTCATTAGAACTCCTGTATAAATTCCATTCTCCCTTAGTTTTCGAATTACCTCAAAACGTCTTGTAGAGGAAATTACATTTGGTTCAATTTTTTTGGCTAATTCATTATCGTACGTCGTGATAGATACTTTAATGATTACACTGTTTACTTTCTGAATTTCTTTTAAAAGATCTATATCTCTTAAAATCAAATCACTTTTAGTATCAATTGAAACACCGAAACCATATTTTAAAATTAATTTTAATGCATTTCTAGTTAGTTCTAAATGTTCTTCTTCAGGATTATATGGATCAGATAACGATCCAAATGAAACAACTCCTTTTAATCCTTTGCTTTTTAATTCTTCTTCTAATATTTCTAAAGCATTTTCTTTAATTCGCACTTCATCAAAATTTTCTATATGATATGCTTCACAACGAGAATCACAATAGATGCATCCCATTGGACATCCTTTATAGAGATTCATGTGATAGTCAATGCCAAACCAACGATTTCCTTGATCGGATTTAGTCATGATTGTCTTTGTTTTAATTATTTCCATGATGAATGCCCCCTATAGGTTTATTATAACGATTTTAATAAAAAAATGCAAACGTTTATTTGTACTAAAAAGGAACCTAGTATTCACTATAGGTTCCAAATTTTAAAAATCCATAATTTTTTACTTCGATAATCCCCATTTGTCCTTTAGCTACATTTATTTCTTCAATTGGAGAATATTTTTTTAAATTTTTTTCTTCATAGTATTTTAATTCTTCTAATCCCATTTCATAAGCATTTCGTGGGTATCCTACTAAAGCTATTTGCAGTCTTGCAGCCCCATTATATGTTCCAAATGAATACCAAGAAAAGACTAACAATAAAAATATGAAGGCAAGATAATAACTTTTTTGAGTGTGAACAAAATTTCTAATTAACACAATTGCTAAAATAATACAATAAACAAATAGAAAGAAATCTGCACTTTTAGAAAATAATACTGTTAAGAGAAAGAGGATGTTTATTAAAGCATTTATTATTAACACTATTTTTAAATAACAATTTTGCTTTTTTCTGAAAGTGGCTTTTTTTATAGTATACATAGTTAAAGCTATTAAAATAGAATTAATTAGTACCCATAATATTGTAGTAAACCAGTTAGCTATACTTT
The DNA here is from genome assembly GCA_944350145.1 of uncultured Bacilli bacterium. Taxonomy (GTDB): domain Bacteria; phylum Bacillota_I; class Bacilli_A; order RF39; family UBA660; genus Ventrenecus. Next base: position 10,258 of record CALVOC010000006.1, on the reverse strand, counting down.
TTTGCTGTAAATAAACTACAGATGATATCGAGTCTTGTTTTGTAAATAATCCCCAACAAAGAATAAGGTTTATGATAAGAGATAAACTATTTACGAGACCTAATATAATGGCTTTTTTTCGAAGTCCTTTTCGAAATAGGAAATGACTTTCTAAAAAAATCAAAATATGAAATAAAATCAAGATATAAATCACAAATACCACCTAGTATTATTTTATCAAATTGTTTGGTTTTTGAAAAGCAATTCCCAGCAAGATTTTTATATGGAATTTATCTTACATAAGCTTTCTTTTCATAAAACAAAAAGAAGGTTTTCCCTTCTTAGTTATCATTACTACTACCAAATAAGCTTAGCAACTGTAAGAATAAGTTAATGTAATCTAAATACAATTCTAATGCACCATAAATAGCTAGATTGTCTTCTTCAATTAAACCTTTTTCATTTAAACGTCTTATCCTTTGAACATCATAAGCAGTAAAGCCTATAAATATTAGAACAATTATAATTGATAAAAAGAAATCAAGCGAAGAACTATTTAAAAAGATATTTACAATTGAAATTAAAATGACAGCAAATAATCCCATGATTAAATAAGTTCCTATTTTGGTTAAGTCTATCTTTGTTGTTGCTCCTAATAAAGCAAATATTGCAAAAACTACTGCTGTAATTAGAAATACAAACATAATTGAAGTCATTTCATATACAACAAAAATACTCGAAAATGTTAACCCACTGACAAATGAATATAACAAGAAGCTTATTTTAGCAGTAATTGGTTTCATTTTGGTAATTCTTGCTGATAAAAAAAATACTAAAGCAAATTCGACAATAACAATTAATATTAATCCTGTTGTACTCATGACATTTAATAACATATTTGGATTCATTGAAATACCATATCCGGTTAAAAATGTTACTAAAAGTCCTATAAACATCCAGCCAAATGTTTTGGCTATCGTTGGATTATTCAAATTTTTTCCTTCCTTTCTTTATATCATTAGTATAGCATATTCTATCTATTTTGTAAATTTGCTTAATTTTTGCTTATCCTATTTTTTTCTTGTTTTTTCTTTTTTATCATGAAAGTTTTAAGTCTTAGAAAACCGTTTGCTAGTTTAATTGCAGAAAAGAAAAAGCTTATAGAAACTCGTAGTTAGAAAACAAATTATCGTGGAGAACTATATATTCACGCAAGTAAATCTAAAGCTTTAAATGATGAACAAGAGTTACTTTCTTTTCTTTCTAATTCTTTGCATTAGAGGCAAATTCTTTGTAAATGCAAATTAAAAGATTGTATTTATATGACTAAAGAATTTGTAGAGGATATGAAACTTAATCATCCAGACGAATATTTATGTGATGAGTATGCAGTCGGAAGATATGTTTGGATTTTGGAAAATATTGAACCGTTAAAAAAGCTATACAAGCTAAAGGAGCTTTGGTATATGGAATTATTATATTGAAAGAGAGATTTTTGATTTCTTAAAAGAAATTCAATATGGATGGGTTGATAAAAATTACGAAAAACATTTTCATATAAAACCGGATTTTGAACAAAAATATTTTTTACAAACTCCTAAAGAAATGATGAAAACAAAAATTGGTGTTTGTTGGGATCAAGTTGAACTTGAACGATTCTATTTTGAACCCAATGAGTGGAATGTTCGAACTTTTTATATTGTTTCTTATTGTAAAAATAATTCTTATGTCCATACTTTTTTGACTTTTGAAAAACTAAAAAAAGTTTATTGGTTTGAACATGCTTTGGAAAAATTTGCGGGAATCTTCGAATATAATTCTATAGAAGATTTGCTTTGTGATGTAAAAGAAAAATTTTTGAATTTTGAAGTTCCTAAAGATTTTGAAGTATTAGATTTTAAAATTTTTGAATATAAAAAGCCTAAATTTCATATTTCAGCTAACGAATTTAGAAAGTATTGTGAGCAAGGAAAAGAGATTTTTTTAGAAAAATAAAGCCTTTCCAAAATTTTGGAAAGGTTATTTTCTTTTTGTTTCAATATTTTGTAATTCAAAACGATATTTTTGATTTTCTTTATTTATTTCTTTTAGAAAATCTTTCAACGGTCTTACCCAAAGTTTTCCTTCACCATATAAAGCTCGATAGACCACAAGTTTTTCTAAAGTTTCACAATCCTGTGCAATATCTTCAACAAGATAATAATCCCCTTTGTAATGTTTATAAATTCCTTTTATTTTTATTTCTTCCATTTTTAATTTTTCTTTCTATACATTAAATCTGAAATAAACAATGTCTCCATCTTGCATAATGTAGTCTTTTCCTTCCAAATAAAGTTTTCCAGCTTCTTGAACTTTTTTTTCGTCTTTTAATTCTTCTAAATCATTATATTTCATAATTTCTGCTTTGATAAATCCTCGTTCAATATCGCTATGAATTAAACCAGCTGCTTTTTTGGCATTCGTTCCTTTTTTAAAAGTCCAAGCACGACATTCATCTTTACCAACAGTAAAAAATGTTTGTAGACCTAGCAAATCATAAGTTGCAAATATTAATTTATCTAATCCACTGTAAGAAATTCCTATTTCTTTTAAAAATGCTTTTTTATCTGTTTCTTCTAATTCGGCTAATTCGCTTTCTAATTTAGCACACATTACAATAACTGAAGCATTTTCTTTAGCAGCATATTCTTCTACTTGAGAAGTAAATTCATTTTTTCCTACTACTGCATCCTCTTCATTTACATTTGCAACATAAATTATTGGTTTTGCTGTAATAAAATTAAAGTTTTTTATAATTAGTTTTTCTTCCTCATCTAAATCAAGTCTTCTTATTGGAATATTATCTAATAATGCTTGTTGACATTTTTTTAGTACTTCATATTCTGCAATTGTCTCTTTTTCTTTTGTTGTTTGCGCTTTTTTTTCGATTTTTGATAATCTATTCTCAATAATTTCTAAGTCAGATAAAATTAATTCTACATTAATTATTTCAATATCTTTAATAGGATCCACTTTTCCTGAAACGTGAATGATATTTTCGTCAATAAAGCATCTTACTACTTCTACTATACTATCTACTTCTCTTATATGAGATAAAAATTTATTTCCTAACCCTTCACCTTTACTTGCACCTTCTACTAAACCAGCAATATCGGTAAACTCGAAAGATGTTGGAACAGTATTTTTAGGTAAATATAAATTTTCTAAAAATGTTAATCTTGAATCTGGGACAGTTACTACACCAACATTTGGATCGATTGTCGCGAATGGATAGTTCGCTGCTAAAATATGTTTTTTAGTAATTGCATTAAAAAGAGTTGATTTGCCCACGTTTGGTAAACCAACTATACCTGCTTTTAAAGCCATTTTAAACCCTCCTTTATAAAACAGTTGATCCGTTAATTCCTAATGGTAATCCCATAATATACCAAAGGACAATTAAAATCAAGAAAACAATCACACTTAAACAAGCATAAGGAACTTGATATTTTATTGCTTGAAATAGACTAATTGGTTGCTCATCTTGATTGTTTTTATTTAAAAAGGCTAGATAAATCACAAAATATGCTAAGATAGGTGTCAATCCCATTGTTGTACTTTCGCCAAATCGAAAAATAATTTGAGCAAATTCAGGTGTAATACCGGCATTCATAAACACTGGTATAGCAATTGGAGCAATAATACTCCATTTTGTTATTGATGTAGGTAGGAGTAGTGTAGCTAATGCAGAAACGATAAATAGTAAAATTATTAATGGTAATCCTTCAAAATTCACTAAACGAAAGACACTCGCTAAATAGGCTGCAAATACAGTTCCAATATTTGAATATTTAAAAACACTTACAAATAAAGATGCTGCGAGAATTAATACCAATGTTTTTCCAATACCATCTAAAGAATATCCTAATGCATCAACAAAATCTTTATTGTTTTTTATGCTTCTAGCTCCTAAGCCATAGAATAATCCTAAAATCAAAAAGAAAATTGTAACTACAAAGACAAATCCATTTGAAAAAAACGAATTATAACTAAAGAGTTTATCAATATATAAAATTTGACTATTATCTAAGAGATTACCTGAAAAAGGAAGTCCAGGTATTATATTATATAAAATAATCAAAAGGTAAATGGATGCTGCGAATACTGCGAATATTAATCCACGTAATTCTTTTCTTGTTAAGATTTTGTCTTCCATTTCTTCTTCTTTGTCAATGGTATTGCTAAATTTTTTGGCAATGACATTTTCTGTGATCCAAGTAATTATTAAAGATAAAAGCAAAACAGCTACAGCCATAATAAAGATTCCACTTATGGAAGCCATACGATATCCAACATCAATTACTCTTGCTGATAAAAGCGATGTAGATAAAAGTGAACTATCTACACTTGTAAATATAAAGGAAACTCCTTCACCACAAGTCAATCCCGCAAATGCTGCGATTAATCCTATACATGGATTTCTTTTACCATATTTGAAAATTGCAGCACTTAAAGGTAACATTACTATATAGGATAAGTCTCCCATTAGACTTGCTATAACGCTTAAAAAAACTAAGATAAAAGTTACTGTATTTTTCTTCATTTTTTTTGTTAAAAATGTTACAGCTGTTTTCAAAAATCCACTTTTTTCCATAACTCCAAAACCAATTAATATTATAATTAAGCTACTTAATGGAGCAAAATTCACAAAGTTAGAAACTGTAGAACTAAATATATATTTTAATCCTGTAAGACTAAAAACATTTGTAACACTAGCTATTTCTGTAGAATATTCTAAAGTTGTTGGATTTACTTTATAAACCACCTGTTGAAGTTCTAAAAGATTTAAAACTCCACTTAAAATCATGACAACTCCGGTTAGAATTAAGAAAGTCATAACAGGATGTAAATTCATTTTATCTTTGGCTTTATTCATGACTCTCACCCAAAACTTTTTTCAGTTTTTTTTCAAATTCTAAACGATCCATCATAATTTCATGTTTACAATTAACGCATTTTAATTTAATATCTACACCCATTCTAGTAATGACCCATTCGTTTGTTTGACAAGCATGGGGCTTTTTCATTACTACATGATCATTTAATTTATATAATTTCTTTTCCATTATGCACCTCGATTTGATTGTATGGAATTTTAATGTTTTCACGATCATAAACTTCTTTAATCATTTTTAAAATTGATCTTTTTATTTTGTATTGATCAGATGATTTACAATAAATCATGATCGAATAATTTACCGCGGATACATCTAACATTTCCAAACCTAGATATTCACTATCTTTATATACACCAGGAATTTTTTTAGCTTCTTCTACAATATTTTTTAAAATTGTTTCAATTTTTTCAGCTGGTTCCTCATATGCTGTTGGTACCTCAATTTTAATTCCAGCACGAGCTTGAGATAAATTCACAACAGAATCTACTAAATGATTTGCAAATATGTATATTTCACCATTAGATCCTTTTACTTTTGTACTTTTTAAAGAAAGTTCAATGACTTCTCCAGTGAAATTATCAATTCGAATCGTATCGCCAATCACGTAATAATTATCTAAAATAATGCTTATCCCGCTCATTAAATCTTGCACTGTATCTTGTAAAGCTAATCCTAAAACTACTCCAGCTATTCCTAGAGATGCCAAAATTCCTTTTGTATCTACCCCATAAGTTTCTAGTATCATCATAATTGCAATAGCATAAACAAAAAATTTTAAGACATTTATAATTAATTCAATAATTGTTGTTTTTTTCTTGCCACTGAAATCATTTTTCATTCGACTAATAAACAATTTTCCAACAATTAACTTAATAATTTTTACTAATATTAAGGCTGCAATTATAATAATAATGGGTGCAATAATTCTTTCTTGAAAGATAAAATTTTTAAAATTTTCCATTATACACCTTCTATTCTAATGCCCAATATATCCAGTATCCTCTCTAAGTCTTTTTCAGAATCATAAGGTATTTCTATTTTTTTCTTGTTGATTTTTACTTTAGTTCCCACTTTTTCTCTCATCAATCGTTCATAAATTGTATTTCGAATTGATTTTGTTTCTCTTATTCTTTCTTGATGTTGTTTTTTTGGAAGATCAGAAGATTGGATTTCTTGTTCTAATTCGCGAACACTCATCGAATTTTTAACTACTTTTTCTGCTAATTCTTTAACTTTTTCAACATCTTCTATTTTGCTTAAAGCTCTAGCATGACCCATACTTAGTTCATGATTTTCAACTAATTCTTTTACTGAAGTTGGTAAAGATAACAATCCTAACATATTGGTAACATGACTACGGCTTTTTCCAAATTTCTTGGCAAATTCTTCTTGAGTCATATGACCAATTTCAATGATTTTTTGATAGGCGGAAGCTTCATCAATCGGATTTAAATCCTCTCGTTGAATATTCTCTAATAGAGCTATCTCCATCATTTCTTGATCATTAAAATCTTTAACTACTGCTGGAATCGTTTCTAAACCAGCTAAAGATGCAGCTTTAGTTCTTCTTTCACCGGCTACTAACTCATAACCTTTGATTGTCTTTTTAACAATAATTGGTTCTATTATGCCATGTTCTTTAATTGAGTCAGCTAATTCCTGTAAAGTTTTTTCATTAAAAGTTTTTCTAGGTTGATAAGGATTGCTACGAATATCTTTAATTTTAATTTCTAAAATATCATTTTTTGCTGTATTTTTAACAATATCCTTTTCAAAATTTTCAAAATTGATTACTTCATTGGAAAATAGTTGTTCTAACCCCTTGCCTAAAGCTTTTCTTTTAGTCTCCATTTCTACTTATCACTTCCTTTGCTAAATTTTGATAAGCAAGTGTGGCTCTTGAAGTAGGATCATAATCGCTTATAGGTTTTCCGTGAGATGGTGCTTCTACTAATCGAACTAATCTTGGAATAATCGTATTAAATACTTTAGATTTAAAGCATTTTCTTACTTCTTCAATGATTTCTAATCCAATATTGGTACGACCGTCAAGCATAGTTAATAAAACGCCTTCTATTCTTAATTCTGGATTCATATTTGATTGGACTAGAATAATTGAATTTAATAATTGAGTGATTCCTTCTAGAGCAAAGTATTCGCATTGAACAGGAATTATTACAGAATTACTAGCTACCAAAGCATTCATTGTAGATATTCCTAGGGAAGGTTGACAATCAATAATGATATAATCGTACTTTTCTTTAATTTCTTCTAAAGCATTTCTTAATTGTTCATTTTGTCTAAAGGTATTGTCCTCAAGCATTTTTTTTACAAACTCAACATCTACTCCGGCTAAATTAATAGTTGCAGGAATAATAGAAAGATTTTTGAATTTCGTTTTAATAATTGCTTCTTTAATATCACACTGTCCTGTTATTACATCATAAATGTCATTATTAAAATCATTATTATTTAAGCCTAATCCATTGGACGCGTTTCCTTGAGGATCCAAATCAATTAGAAGTGTTTTTTTTCCTTCTTTTCCTAATGCTGCGGCTAGATTGATACTTGTAGTCGTTTTACCTACACCGCCTTTTTGATTTACTAATGAAATAATTTTTGCCATAATACCACCTTTTAATTTCCAGTCTAATAACATTTTAACATAAAGTGGTTCTTTTGTCTTTAGAAATTCATATCGTTTTGATATTTTTCTTTTTTAACTAGGCATACTTTTGTTTTTTTTCAAATTCCATTTCAATATTTTTTAATTCATCTTTTGTATAATAATTTGTATTAGCTAAGTATATTATTAAGTCATCTGGTGTATTTGCTAAAATGGCTTTTATGAAATTCAAAAAATGATTTTCTAATTTATTATACCTATTTAATGAATTTTCGCGAATAATTTTAATTGCTGAATTGATTACTATTTCATAATATGTAATTTCATTAATTTTCATTTTTTTGATTCCCTCTCCTGGTAAGGACTGACTTAGATAATTTACGATAATTTTAGCAGATGCTTGCTTTTCTGGATTGGTACAAAAAATAATTTCTCCGTCCATGCAATAAATAATTGTTTCTTCTTTTATCATTTTTATTTTCCTTTCTTGGTTTCATTAAAGCAAAAAAAAGCCATTTTAGCAAATTGCAAATTTTTATTTTTTGCTCTTTAAAAAGAACAGATATTCAAATTTTTGGACCAATTTCTCTATTTTTGGCATTTCTATTTTTGTATTTTTTTATAATTTAACAAAAAAAAAGAGGCTTTATTCCTCTTCTGGCTTTTCAGCTTCTTCTATAGCTTTTTCTAATTCTTCTTTATTCATTTTAGAAGCTCCTTTAATTTTTAATGATTTTGCTTCTTCTCTTAATTTTGAAAGTGTTGGTTCATCGCTTATCTCAAATTCTTGATCTTCGATTTTTCCGGTTCTTACTAATTCATCAATTTGTTCTTTAGTAATTGTTTCTCTTTCAATTAAGGTATGACTTAAAAGCATTACTAAATCTTTGTTTTCTTTTAATATTTTTTTCGCATTTTCATAACATTCCATAATAATTTTACGAGCTTCTTGGTCAATTTCTAAAGCTACTTGATCTGAATAATTTCTTGTCTTGTTGTAATCACGTCCTAAGAATACGTTGTCTCCTGAATTAGATTCATAGCGGATTGGACCAAGATCACTCATACCATATTCTGTAACCATACTTCTAGCTAATTCTGTTGAACGTTTGAAATCATCACTTGCACCTGTTGTAATATCATCTAAGAATAATTCTTCTGCTGCTCGACCACCAAGAGTGCTTGTAATAATCGCGATCATTTCATTTTTAGTATATCTAGTAATATTGTCTTCCTTTGGTGTATATGCTGTATATCCGCCAGCCATTCCTCTTGGAACAATCGTAATTTTTTGGACTTCCATAGCATCTTTTAATTTTAACCCTAAAACAGCATGACCTGATTCATGAACTGCAGTTAACCATTTGACTTCATCACTTACTTTACGAGATGTTTTAGCTGGTCCCATAAGAACACGATCTGTTGCTTCATCGATATCTTGAAGTGTTATAGCTTGTTCATTTTTACGAACAGCTAACAATGCTGCTTCATTCATTAGGTTCTCTAAATCTGCTCCAGAGAATCCAGAAGTTCTTTGACTAATGCTTTTTAAATTGACATTAGGAGCTAAAATTTTATTTTTAGCATGAACTTTTAATATAGCTTCACGTTCTTCTGTATCTGGAAGATTTACTGTTACTTGGCGATCAAAACGTCCTGGACGAAGTAATGCTGGATCAAGGACATCTGGTCTATTCGTTGCGGCAATGATGATTATTCCTTCATTTGCTCCAAATCCATCCATTTCGGTCAATAATTGGTTTAATGTTTGCTCTCTTTCATCATGACCTCCACCAATTCCAGAACCTCTTTGACGTCCTACGGCATCGATTTCATCAATGAAGATTAAACATGGAGCATTTCTCTTAGCTTCTTTAAACATATCACGTACACGGCTTGCTCCAACTCCGACGAATAATTCAACGAAGTCTGATCCACTAATGAAATAAAACGGAACATTTGCTTCACCAGCTACAGCTTTAGCAAGTAACGTTTTACCTGTTCCTGGAGGACCAACAAGCAAAACTCCTTTTGGAATACGTGCTCCTAAACGTTGAAATTTTTTAGGATTTTTTAAGAAGTCAATTAATTCTGAAACTTCTTCTTTTTCTTCTTTTAATCCTGCAACGTCACTGAAGCGAACTTTGCCGCCATCGCTAGAAAGTTTTGCACGGCTTTTACCAAAGTCCATAGAGCCTTTATTCGTATTAGCCATTTTTACAAAGATAAAATATGTTGCTCCAACCAAAATCAATAAAGGAACGACATTAATTAAAATGTATACCCATGAAATGGATCCTGGATCTGGTTTTGTTTCATATACTTTTAGATTTGCAGATTCCGCATATTTTACTACATTTGTAAGTTCAGCTTCTACTACCGTAGCTCTAAACTTTTCATTTTCTTTGTAATCGGATAATTTTCCTTCAATGTAATAAACGCTTTCTTCTCCACTAGGAGTGATTGTAATCTCTGTAACGTTTTTATTAGCTATTTCAGTCATTAATTCGCCAGTTGTCAATTCATTGGTTATTGTTCTTCCTAGATTTAAGACACTTAAAACAATAAAGATGACAACTACCAAAATCAAATACGGAAATAGATTTTTCATTGCATTTTGATTTGTTCTTCTCATTCTATTTTTCCTCGTATAATCAATCTTATAGAAATTATTAATCTGTTTGATTGATTCTTTCTATTTATATTTTTTGAGTTA
>CALVOC010000005.1 GCA_944350145.1 uncultured Bacilli bacterium | reverse complement strand
TATAGGGAATATGACAAGTCAATTTTTAAGTGTTTTTTATTTATATAAATTAGATCACAAAATCATCCATGATTATCATTTGAAATACTATATTAAATATATGGATGATTTTGTGATACTTCATGAAAATAAAAAGTATTTAGAAAACATATTTTTAAAAATAAAAGAGGAATTAGAAAGTGTTTATAAATTAAAAATAAATAAAAAGAAAAGTAAAATTGTAAATAGTAGAGAAGGAATTATTTTTTTAGGAATTCATTATAAAATAAAAAAGAATAAAATCGTTGAGTTTTTACCAAATAAAAAGAAACAAGTAATAAGAAAGAAAATTAAGAAAAATTTTTTTGAATTTAAGAATAATATGAAAAATATTGAAAGTTTATTTAGTAGCAGAGAATGTTTTTTACATAGTTATAAAGTAAGTAGAAAGTATATAAAAGAATTGATTTATGAAATGGAAAAGAATTGAATATCTAGAAAAATATTATTATGATTGTATAATTTTATTTTTAGAAAAAAATGAATGGATAAGTTATGATGAAATATTTATTTTTTTTAAAACAAAAGAAGAATTAGAAAAACATCAAATTTCTTATATAATTATTGAAAATTTAAAAATTATTCATTTTACTTTTTATAAAGAAAATATTTATTTTCTTTATAAAAATCTATTTTCTTTACTAATAAAGGAAAATGAAGTTTTCATGGGAATATATAAGTAGGAGGAAACTTTATGAATGAAATAGTAGAAGAGTTAAAAATAGAAAAAATGATCTATGAAATAAGAGGAAAACAAGTGATGTTAGATAGTGATTTAGTTAAGCTTTATCAATGTAGCAATGGAACAAAAACTATTAATTTAGATGTTAAAAGACATATAAATCGTTTTCCAGATAGATTTATGTTTCAACTTACAAAAGAAGAGTTGGATAACTTGCGGTGTCAATTTGAAACCGCAAAGAAAAATAATATGTCTCGAACTTTGCCTTATGTATTCACAGAGCAAGGAGTAGCCATGCTTGCAACTATTTTAAAATCTAAAATTGCAACGGAAATAAGTATCCGGATAATGAATGCCTTTGTAGCGATAAGATTAAACACTTAATTTAACCAAGAAAGAAATAAAAAAAGTTCAAGGTTTCAATTTGAAAAAGCAAATCGGACTAGAATATTTACCAAAAAAACTTGACTTAAAGTACACTTCAAGTGTTATATTTTAAACAGGTGGTAAAAATGACGATTAAAGAAGTTTCAGAAAAATATGGCCTATCAAAAGATACGTTAAGGTATTATGAAAAAGAAGGATTAATTGGGCCTGTTGCAAAAGGAAAAAATAATCAACGAGAATATCAAGAAGAAAATTTAAATCAAATTGAATTTATTAAATGCATGAGAAGCATAAATATGCCAATTGCTAAACTAAAAACATATATGAATTTATATGCCCAAGGTCCAAGTACTTTAGATAGCCGAAAAGAAATATTAGAAAATCAATTAGATGCAATAAATATACAACTTGATGATTTAAAAAAAGCAAAAGAAAGATTATTAAAAAAAATAGAACTTTATAATCAAGAAAAATCAAAAAAAAGCCATTAAAATGAGCTAATTTTTGTAAAAAAATTACTGCAAGAGAAAAATTTCCTTTTCGACAAAAGTCGACATTTCACGTTGACTTTTTTTTATAGAAAATTTATAATGTTATTGTATTGTAAAGAATATCCGAGGGCGACTTATGTATGTTATGTTTTAGGATGAAGTAAGAAGGGAAAAAGGAAGATGCAAGACAAAATTAAGATTACATCGAAAAAAGTATTGCAAGAAAAAAGACTTAGAAAAATCTTTTTAATCATCATTATTCTTCTTTTATTTTTACTTCTTTTATTTTATATGATTGTCGGTATTGTTTATAATCGCGGAAATTTTAGCATCACGCTAGACAAAAACTTGTACTTCGATAGAGGTCTTATCATGTACGATGACCCTGAATATAAAGTATATCGGCCTGAGTTATATGCTGAGGCTCCAAATACTTTCGATAATATCTCGCAGTACTGGCTTCCGGAAGATATTACCGAAAACTATGGAGGTAGTCATAATGGAAAAAACTATTTGGCTTATACTTTCTATGTAGAGAATATCGGCGAAGAGGTAAGGGACTATTGGAGTGAAGTTTTCATCGAAGACGTGCTAAAAAACGTTGACGATGCAATTCGAATTCGAGTCTATCGAAACGATGAGTACATCACCTATGCTAAACCAAAACCTAATGGTGAAGCAGAAAACAACACAGTAGCATTTATAAGCGACACAGTTGTTGGTCGTACTCATGTTGAAAATTTTGCACCGGGTAGCATCGATAAGTACACATTAGTTATTTGGATTGAAGGCAGCGACGATGAGTGTACCGATAATATTTTAGGTGGCGAATTTAAAGTTCGAATGAGATTCAATTCAGAATATGCAGAAGAGAGTTAGGAAAGGGAAGAGGTAAATGAAAAAAAGAAATACTAAGCATGAAAAAAGACTTAGAAAATTAATTGTAGCAACTGTTTTATGCACATTTATCTTAGGAGTATCTACTTATGCATGGTTCATAGGTATGAAAACCGTTAATGTTTCTAGTTTCGATGTTTCAATCGCAACTACAGAAAGCTTATCATTATCTATTAATGGTACGGATTGGTATGATACTCTTGAAATTAATGAAGGAAATCATAAAACAGCTGCTTATGCTGGTAACACAAACAGTTGGGGTGGAGCTGCTGGCTTAGTTCCAATGAGTAGTGTTGGAAAGATTGATACGGAAGCATCAAGAATGATTTTATTTGAAAAAGGAAGCTTTACTGCTTCAGACGGTGGATATCGTTTGATGGCTAGCCAAGTAAATAATGGTGTAGATGATGGCGGTGAAGCAAATGGATATGTAGCATTCGATTTATTCATTCGTAATTTAAGTGGAAATGAATATTATCCAGATGTAGATTTCTTAAATGAAGAAGCAATTTATTTAACACCAGATTCTAAAGTTGTAGTATCCGGAGCTGGTGCCGATAAAGAAAAAACTGGAATTGAAAACTCAGTTCGTGTAGCTTTCATGCAAATCGGACGTGTTAAAGCAGATGCAACTAGTACAGATATTACAGGAATTACTTGTACAGATGCTGGTGCTGCTGTAGGCATTTGCGACGATCGTGATGCGACTATCTGGGAGCCAAATGATAAAGCACACGTAGATAATGCTATTGCATGGTATAATACAGCTTGTAAACAAAGAGAAGGCGATGATTTAACAGCAGACGATGCCTATACAGATGAACCTTGTGGTACTATAGTAAACGGAACTGCTTATCCAACTTATGCAGTAAGTGGTGTTATTGATGAAACCAATAGTGTAGATAATTACGATGGTAAAGAATATAATGGTTACACAAACTCAATCGCTGCTGATGCTGCTGACGGAAAATTAGTAGGTGTAGATACATTTACAGATACTGAAAAGAATTTACAAGGAACAGCTCGTCCAGAATTCATTCGTTTAGCACCAAATAGTATCACAAAAGTTCGTGTATATATTTGGATTGAAGGACAAGACGTAGATAATTACGATTTTGCTCAATTAGGAAAACAAATTAGTGTTAATTTTGGATTCACTAAAGAAAGATTCTATGGCGAAGATGTAGATTATGAAGGACCAGAATTACCAGATGATGTTCAAAAAGATATGGCAGAAGTTGCTTATGATGCAACTGGTGAAGTTACAACAATTTCTGATGACTATGTAACTTATGATACAGATCACTTTAACGTTCCAAAATGGATTACATCATTCTCATTCAAAGATGGTACAACTACAAAATTAGCTACTAAAGATGACTTAGATAGCAGTTGGGATTTCAATGATGTTGTTTAAGGGCAAGAAAGAGGTTAGAAATGAAAAAGCATAACGAAAAACATAGCAAAAAAATAAGAAATTTAGTAGTAATTTGTTTATTATGTGGAGTGGTTTTAGCCGCTTCCACATATGCATGGTTTATCGGAATGAAGACCGTAAATGTTTCAAGCTTTGATATTAACATCGCAACAACTGAAGGATTATATCTTTCTATGGATGGATCAAGCTGGACTTATAATCTTGATGTAGCTGATGCTCCTCAATATGCGAATAATGCCAACAAATTAGCTGACGTTGAACTTGTTCCAATGAGTAGCGTTGGAGATATGGATAAAACTTCATCAAGAATGAAATTATATGAAAAAGGAAGTTTAACAGCTACAAAGGGTGGATATCGTTTACTTTCTAGTCAAGTAAACAATTATACAAGCCAAGTAGCAGATTCTGGAGAATATATAGAAGGCGATGGATATGTAGCATTCGACTTATTCATTAAAAACTTATCGGGAAATGAATATTATGTTGAGAATAATCCATTAAATGAAGAAGCAATTTATTTGACAACAAATTCTTCTGTAGAGGTGTCTGGAGCCGGAGCAGATAAAGAAAAAACAGGAATTGAAAACTCAATTCGTGTAGCCTTTGCTCAAATCGGACGTGTTGAAGCAACTACAGATAATGTAGCAAATATTACAGGAATAACTTGTACAGATAAAGCAGCCGGTGCGGATCAAGCTCAAGTAACAGGAATTTGTCGTAGTGCTCAAATTTGGGAACCAAATGATACGGATCATGTTTTAAATGCTGTAAATTGGTATAATACAGCTTGTGATGAAAGAACAGGGGCAGATGTAAATGCTGATGCTTCTTACACAGATCGTGAAGAAGATGCCGAAGACGTTACAACTTGTAATGCCATAGCTGATGGAACAGCTTATAGTACTTATGCAATTAGTCGTGAAATTCTTGTAGCAGACAACGTTAATATTTATGATGGAACAGCTTATAATAAGTATACAGCTAATACAATTGATTATGCTACTTATGCAGCATCTCCAACAAAAGAAAATTACAAATTAGTAGATTTCCCATATTTTACAGATACAATGAAAGATCTAGAAGGAACAGCTCGTCCAACATTCATGACTTTAGCACCAAATAGTATCACTAAAGTTCGTGTATATGTATGGTTAGAAGGACAAGACGTAGATAATTACGATTTTGCTCAATTAGGACGTCAAATTACTGTAAATTTTGGATTCACTAAAGAAAGATTTACTGAAGGTGATGTAGATCATGATGGACCAGATACAGACATTACAGAAGGAATGACTTTCTATAATGCTACTGGAGAAGTTCTAATTACAACACCAGATACAGGTATTACTTATGATGTAAATACAAAATATTTTGTAATTCCTGCAGATTATAATACTGATTTCGAATTTACAGATGATGGCACAGCAATGACAGCTACATATTCAGTAGTAAATGGAAATGATACTTGGACAATAGCACCAACAGATACACCTTAATCGTAACCAAAATTTTTGATAGGAAGAGTTTCTAAAATTTTTGCTCTTCCTTTCAATCTACAATCCAAAGGGGTGAGAACTATCACAACAAAAAATCAAAAAAATAAAAGTATAAAGAAAAAGAAAAAGGATCAAACTAAAGAAAGGTTTAGAGATAGAAAAAACTTTAAGATAACTATAGTACTAATTATTTTATTTGGTATTTTAAGTGTTTTTTCTACTTATGCTTGGTTTTCTTCAAGCTTGAATGTTCAAGTAAGAACATTTAATGTCGTTGTCGATAAAACAAGCGGTTTAACAATTTCTTTAGATGGAATTAATTTTGATAGTTCAGTAGAGATTAATGTAAATACTTTAATCCGTGATTTACGTGCACTTTATCCAAATCATACAAATCAATGGTCAACCAATGGATTAACACCTGTTTCGTCAAATGGAATAACCAATCCAAATAGTCCCGTATTTAATATGTTTCAAAGTAGCGGAGTTCTTTACTATCGACGCGATCAAAATAGGGAAAATGGATTTGTATCAACCGAGCAAATAACGGAAACAGGTCCAAAAGAATTTAGTTATTATATCGCGTTTGATTTGTTCTTTAAAAATGTTACAGGTTCACCTGTAAGTGATAATTTATATTTAGATTATGGTAGTTCAATTATTATGAATGCAGATGCCTCAGAAGAAATGCAAGGCCTTGGAAATTCAGTTCGTTTGGGAATCGTAAAAATTGGCAGTGTCGATAACGATGCTCCAGCAAGTGAAGTACAAAACGTTGGTTGCAACGGTCAATGTGAGTCGATAATTTATGAACCAAACAGTAGAAACCATACCAATCTTTCTATCGAAAGAGCAAGTAAATATGGAGTAAATTTAGTAAACGGTCAAAGATTTCCAACTTATGCATTTAGAACTGCTGGAGGACCAATATTTGTAAAAAATACAGTTTCAGGATCTGAAAACTTAGACTTAAATTATTTTAGTTTACAAAATACTATAACAGAAGAAAATTTGGATGAACCATTATTTCAAATTCCAGACGGAATTACAAAAACAAGAATTTATTTGTGGATTGAAGGACAAGATATAGATAGTTTAGAAACAGAGTCTGAAGGAGCAGAATTAACTGTATCCATTAACTTCACAAAAGACACGATGGGTTACAATGCTTTTGATGAATAATAAAGAGGGGAAAAGGTGATAGAATGAAAAGTAATGAAAAAACAGTAGATTTTGATTTGTCGCTGCTAAGTTTGCAAGAATTAATTACTGTATATCAAAAAGTAAGTGAGTTTTTAGAGTATTTAGAAGATAAAAAAATAAAAGAAAATGAGGAAGGTAAAGAGAATGATGAATAATTTTTTGGATTTTATTCTTAAAGATATAGAAACAAAAACAGCAATTTTATCTTCTTTACCTACAAAAACAAAAACAAATCAAAAAAAATACAATGCTCAAATTGATGAAATGCATAAAAAATACAGCGATTATAAATCAAATCTTCGAAATTATTTGCTTGCAAAAAGTCGTTCTTTTGAAGTAAAAGAAACGAACCAAACCGATATAGAAGCTTTAAATGAAAAAGTAGTCGCCTTGGAACACGTTAAGTTTCTTTTAAACCCTTCAAACACCTATTTAGAAAAAATGGGATTTGATATTTTACTTTATCAAATTAGTAATTATAGTACTTTTAATTTTACATCTCTAAATGAAATAATTAATGAATTATTAGATAAATTTGCATTAGCGGGAATTGTTTTAACAAAAGAAGATTTTGATTATACGTGTTATGTTCATGAGTATATGCAAGCTTTCTTAGAAGTTCGAGCAAATAAAGAATCTTCTCATGAAAAAGTATCTGCGATTTTTGAGCAAATTTATTGGGTAAATCCAGATATTATAGAACACATTGAATTGAACTTTCGAAAATTAATTCGTAAAAATGATCGTAAATTTACTAGTTATATAAGTGATTTGCAAAAAACAGAAATGGCAAGTAATCATGTCGAAAATTATATGGATTGTTTAGAAAAACTCCAAGATGCTTATGCAAAATTAAATGAAGCAAATAAAAATACAATTTCTGATATTATCACAGGCTGTGAAAAAGGTGAGATAGATATTAATTCGTTTTTACAAGATAGTAAAATTAGAAATTCAGCATACGAAATGCTTGTTCCAGAAACCATTGATAAAACAGATGTTGGAGCAATGGACAAAGTATGTGTGATTCTAGAACGTTTAAAATCTAATGTTTTAGAATACAATAACTATATGGAATTTGAACCAATTTTTAAAGCCTTTAAAGATGAATACCAAAAAGCAATTCCTACGGAAGAACCTAAAAAGCAAGAATCCTCTGGATTAAAAGATGTTTTAGGAAAAATCGAGGAAAAAGAGCAGGAATTAGACAAAATGAACCGAAAAATCTTTGGTACAAGAAATTCTTTATTTGACTTTAAAAGTGAAATGGATTTAAAACAATTAAAATCAAAATCCGTAATGAAAGCAAAAGAATTATATGAACTATATGCCAAATACGATGAAGAATACTTTAAGGATCAAGTGAAAAGAATTTTAAATCCAACTTTAACTGTAGCTGACGTTTTACATTTATATTACAGCTTCGATTATTTCAAAAAACAAATCATTCAAAAAGTTTATAAACTCACAACATACGATGATATTACAAGATATAGTGATTCCTTTGATTTATTTGCAATGAATCCGACAAATATCATTGTTTCAGGAGTTCCTGTTTTTGAAGATACAAATGTTCCAAGAGTAATTGTAAACAAATATCGTTTAAATGGAATTAAATTAGAAGAAACAGACTTATCGATAGATAATATTCAAAATCTTCTAAATCGAATTGATCTAGTTCTACAAATTCATAAGGTAGAAACAAGTACATTGTCTGTAGAAAAAATTTGGTTTATTATTCAAGTTCATAAATTATTAGAAAAAGAGCAACAAATATAGAGAAAAGAGTTATGACAACTTCATAACTTTTTTTAGTGCAAAAAATGTCGAATCATGATATAATAATCACGAATATAGAAGAGTATAAAGGATGAAGTGTATGGAAAAAATACAAAAGTTTTGGATAAAATTTAAAAAAATACCAAAAGGATACTTTCTTATTGTTTTAGTAATAGCTTTAGCTCTTGTTTCTTTTTCATTGCCAAGCTTTGCTCGTTTTGAACATCGTAACCCCCTAGACTTTGATACAGTTTGGGATGGTTCAGTCGCGACAAGCTATCGAAAAGGAAGTGGAACATTTAAAGATCCTTATATCATTTCAGATGGCAAAGAATTAGCATATTTTGCTCAAAAGCTTAACGAAACTCACTATAAAAACACTTATTTTAAATTAGGAAATAACGTTGTTTTAAATAAAGGAACATTCGCGTACTCTAAAGAAAATGGATTAACTTATGAAGAAGAAGGCATCACGTATTATGTTGGAGAATACAATAATGAACTTTATACCGACATTACAAGGCAAACAAAAGCTTCAAAAAGTATTCAAATTTTACCTTCATTAGACGATTTTGAAGGATCTTTTGATGGAGCTTCTTATACAATTTACGGAGCTTATGTAACATCAAGCACCGATGAAGAAGTAGGACTTTTTACAAATTTAACCGGAGATATTAGCAATTTATATGTCGACAATGCGGCTATATATGGTGGTAAAATTACTGGAGGTATTGCATCAAGAGCTTTAAATAGCGAATTTAAATCGATTCAATTTGATGGAATGGTTGTAGAAACAAAAGAAACAGAACCAAAGGTAGAAAATATTCCAGTTAGCATAGGAGAAATAACGTTGACAGATGGGATAAAAGACGTAGTCGTACCAGCCATAAAAAATGAAAGTACAATTGGCAAAATAACATCAATAACGATATCTGGAAACCTTCATAAATCAAATGAACTTTCGAAAGTAACCTTGAATAATGAAGAAATTTTAGAAGGAGATTTTACTTCAAACCTTCCTTCTTTAAAAGACATAACCTTTCATATAGAAGGAAATCCAAATGACACGATTCAGTTTTCAAATGTAGAAATACATATCACAAGTGAATATACAGTAGCGGGTGGAATTGTAGGAGAAGCAGACAACATAACTTTAAAAAATGTGATCAATAAATCCGATGTTTATGGAACTTTATATACGGCTGGCTTACTTGGAAAAGCTAGTGAAACCATTTCAATTGCGGATGCTTATAATACAGGAAACATTTCTAGTTCTTCTGCGGCTGGTTTAGTTTCTTTAATCGAAAAAAATCCGCGTGATGTCCAAATATTAAGAAGCTATAATGCTGGGGAAATAACTGGATCTGAAAGTGCGGGAATTATTGGAACAGCAACAGAAAATACCGGAAGCATTTTCTTAAACTCAGTTTTTGATACTTCAAACACAGCATATAAAATATATACGATAAATGAATCGTTAATAAATATTAGCAGCAGCTACTTAGTAAATGGATCTACCACTTTAAATGGAACTACAACAGGTAGTTTTACCACGACATCTTTAAATAATTTACAAAGCGAAACTTTTCTTGCTTCATTTTGGACTTATAAAGATAGTGCAACTTTAAAAAATTCTCCAAATCGTGTATGGGTTTTTGAAAGTGGAGAATTGCCAATTCTATATATGGATGATTTAAAAAATCCAATCGCTGAGATTCATGTTGGAACCTATACTTGGAATAATTTAGGATATGGATTAGATACAATTGTCTTTAATCAAGCAACCGCATTTAGTATTAATGAAATTTCTAGTGTAAAACCAGTAAAAGAAATTTATTACAAAATAAGCAATTCCAATGAACCATTGATGCAAGATGATATTACTGGTATCACAGATTGGGTAAGTTATAATCAAGGTGAGGTTATAGAACTAAGTGAAGAAGGATTCTATATTGTCTATGTAAAAATTGTGGACACCGAAAATAAAGTCAGTTATTTAAATACCGATCTATTAGTAGTAGATTTATCGAAACCAGAAGCTACAATAACCATAAAAGATACAAACTATACCGATCTGCGAGCTGATTTAGATACACATTATATAGGAGAAGAAACTCCATTTACTATTACAGCTACCGATTCATTATCTGGAATAAAGAGTACTTCATACTATATAAGTGATCAAATATTAGATGAAGAAGCTTTAAAACAATTAGAAGAAAACAACTGGATTCCTTGTGTAGATGAAGGAAAGATTACCAAATTAGGTACCAACATTCTTTATGTTCGAGTAGTTGATAATGCCGGATATACAAACTATATAAATACCGACTATATTCTTTATGGAGGATATACAGAAGAAAATATCGGAAGTGGTATGACAGGAAATGAAAGTGAAAATCCATATATAAGTAGTAACTCGAGCTTGCATGCCAGATTTACCTATCAAGATACTTTTGGGTATACGGAAAATTCCACCCATGAACTTGTTTTAAATTATCTATTACCAGTCGAAACAAAAATTACTTTAATAGATCAAAAAAAGCAAAAAGTATATACCTATAAAATTACCGATCCTAATGAAGATTTTGGCTATGAAGAAAGTTGTATGACTCCAGATTGTACGAAGGTAGCAACTATTCCATTTACCTTATTTACAGAAATAGGAAGTGCTGAGCCAAAATACTTTGATGAATCGCAAAATAATGGAGCAATCGATGAAGATTATCTAGTGATAATAGATTTTTCTTCCGCATCCAATGTCCCAACAATGAATGATTTTTCTTTCTATTTAACTTTAAACAACGAAACAAATTCTAAAATAAGAACTACTTTAAATAGAAAAAAGGCTCAAATTTATGAAAATGCCGCTGGAAAAATGAATTTTGTAACATCTGAAGTAGCATCCATTTACTATAACAGTGATTCCATTACAAATATAGATATAACATCTGGAATTGTTTATCAAAACATCGACTCTAATCCAGTTTTAGATAGTACGTTTACGAACCAAAAACTAGGAGTTCAAGTATGGATTACCAATGAATCTGGTGAAACATTGGCTAAAGAGTATTTAAAAAATTTAACTTTTGCAATTCAAGATCAATTTTACTATCCAGAAGACAATGGAGTAATCTACATTCCGTTAACCAATCAAAATGTGTTAACCATTACTACCAAATCTGGAAATAGCAATTTACCTCTAGGAAATTATACATTACATCTTCAAGGATACACTTCCTTAGATGGAAAATATGTTGCATCTTTAAGTGAAAATACAACATCTATTCCTTTAATTGTCAGCGATACACCAATGAGTTTTAATTATGGTTTACAATTGATAACCGATGAAAATAAACGTATTTTAAATAAAACAGAAACAAATACAACTTTAAGCTTTGATGTATTAAATACAGGTATTCTAACAGAACCAAACTTGAGAGTGTCTTTGTATCAGAAAAAAAGTTTAACTGCATATAACCAAGAATACCAATTAATAAACTTACAAGATTATGCAACATCTACATTAGATCAAGCTGGATTAAATAGCTATTATGTCGCGAGAGTAGCTAAAAACTATGACGGGACAACCTCAAGTTATAATCATTATGATGTAAACCTAGATCTATCAAAAATGTCTTCTGGAGGTTATGAATTTGTTTTTGAATTATATGATGGAACGAAAAAAATAGGCTCTGTATCCAAAAAATATATAGTGAGGTGAAGAAAATGAAGTATAAGCTAGTAATTATCTTACTTTTGACATCTTTAATCATCCTTTTATCGGGAGTTACTTATTCGGTTTTTACTTCCGATGCTTCTTTAAAAGTTGAAGAACAAGATATTGCCAAATTCATTTTTGAAGCCGAACAAACCGATCAAATACATTTACCCATAAACGAGTTAAAACCTGGGGATAATACGTCTTATGATTTTTCTGTTACAAATAGAAAAGAAGGAAATCTAAGTAATGTAACGGTTGAATATCAAATTACGTTAAAAACATTTCACTTCATGCCTTTAATCTTAGAGCTTTACAAAAAAAATGGCGAAGCAGAAGAAAAAATAATGACATGTGATGAAAGTTATAGTCGTGATAGTAATAACGAATTAGTTTGTAATAGCACCGTTATGGAAATGACTCATGAAAAAGAAGCTTTAGATGAATACGTTTTAAAAGTTTCTTTTCCAGAAGAATATAATACAAACGAATATGCCGATTTAATTGATGTTTTAGATTTAGAAATAGCGAGTTGGCAAAAAATGGAGGAGTAATATATGCAAAGAAAATTCAAAAAAAAATATCTTCTTATATTTCTTTTAGCCATTGGTAGTATCTCTTTAATAACCTTAGGATTTACTTATGCCAAATATGCTTCAAATTCAATTTGGAATTACTATCTTGGATCAAAAGGATTTTATTTCACAAGTGATTTTCTAGGAATGCAAACAGTGAAAAATGTAAACACATTATGGGATGGAGAAGCCGTTTCGTTTTCCTTAACCAATCAAGAAAACGATTTAGTTTCAACAGATTACGATATTACCTATCAAGTAACTTGTACCGTTTTAAATGATGAAAAGAATGAATACACCTGTACTTTAAATGATACAAATAGTAACACTTATAAAGGAACATTATCGAGCTACGAAACATGTATTAATTATAAAAATGATGGCATAGATGTTTCCTCTTATTTACAAAGTGAATGTGAAATAAATGGATATACATGGAAAAAAGAAGCAGCGATTAAAGACATGAATTTTAAAGTTACGAGAAACGATGGAGCTCCAGTAGAAGAAGTTACTGTAAAAATTGAAGCAACAAGTACAGAACCTTACAAAAAAACAATTTCAGGAACTTTTGAATTAAAAAAAGATCCGACATTAGATGGAACAGTATCATTACAAGCTACAAAAGATGGAGTGGTAAATAATCTATTAGTAACCAATTCTTACAATGAAGAAAAATGCATTTCTATTAGTTGGGATGCCCTTCAATATCGTTTAGCAGAAGAAAAAGAAAACTTTGATTCCTATACGACCAATGATCAAGGATACATCAATTCAATTACTTTTAAAATAAATCCAAAATATACACAAAAAATTTCCTTTTATAGAACAAATTTAACCCAAGACATAAATATATCAGATTACACAATAACAGAAAATGTAAACTGTCAAAATTAGACAAAATGATTGATCTAAAATTTGATTTATGCTAATATAAATTAGGAGGTAAACAATGAAGGGTTTGAAGAAAGTTAAAAAAATATTATTTACAATTATTGGAGTTTTATATTTTGCATTTGCACTATGTATGACAATTTTATTATTAAATAGAAATGATTATAACGTAACGCAATTTGGCGATACATCATTAATTATTATTTCCGATGAAGTAAGTATTGAAGGATACGAAAAAGGAGATTTAGTGGTTGTAAAAAATACCAAAGTAGAAAACATTCAAAAAGGCGATGTAGTATTTGGATATAAACTAGAAGACAAAGTCGCTCATGTAGAAATTGGTACAATTGGTGAAGTTTATCCAGATGAAGAAAGTATTTCTTTTGAAAATGGAGATACATATTCCAAAAAATTTATTGCTGGAAAACCAGAAAAAGTATATAAAGGTATTGGTTCAGCTTTAAGTGTTATTACTTCACAATGGGGATTCTTATTTATTGTATTATTACCATGTTTCTTAATTTTCATTTATGAAATCTATGCATTAATTATTGAAATTAAATATGGAGCAAATGAAGAATAGATGTCTTGAATAGGCATCTTTTTTAAAGCTTAAAGAAAATTCTAAATTTGAAGTAAATGAACAACAATTTCGTGGCTGAAAGAAAATATTTGCATTTTTCTTTATTTTATAATATACTTACATTATGTGAAGTTTTTCTGAAGTTGCAATGAACCTCTTTCATGTTACTTTGGTTAAACCGATTAAAAAGAAAAGGAGGAAAATACTATGGCTATGTCTAAAGAAAGAAAAGCTGAAATTATTAAAGAATTTCAAAAATCTAAAAATGATGTAGGCTCTACTGAAGTACAAGTTGCATTATTAACTGAAGAAATTAATAATTTGACAGAACATTTTAAGACACACATTCATGATTATCATTCAAAACGTGGTCTTCAAAAAATGGTAGGACGTCGTAAAAAATTATTAAGTTACTTAAAAGATACAGATGTAGTAGCTTATCGTGAATTAATTAAAAAATTAAATTTAAGAAAGTAGGCACTTAGTTTTTGTGTCTCTTTTTTGTTATAAAGGAGTAAAAAAATGAAAAAAGTATATTCTATGGACTTCTTCGGGCGAGATATAACCGTGGAAACTGGTTGGCTAGCGAAACAAGCAAATGGTTCAGTTTTAGTTAGATATGGAGATACAGTAGTTTTATCTGTTGCTGTAATGGGAAAAAATGTAATTTCTCAAGATTTCTTTCCGTTACAAGTTCTATATCAAGAAAAACTTTATTCCGTTGGTAAAATTCCTGGAGGATTTATTAAAAGAGAGGGAAGACCAACCGATGAAGCAACATTAGCAGCCAGACTTATTGATCGTCCATTAAGACCAATGTTTGATGAGAACTTGCGAAATGAAATTCAAGTCATTAATACAGTATTATCTGTAGATCAAGATAACTCGCCAGTCATGGCAGCCTTACTAGGATCTTCTTTAGCCTTAGGAATTTCTGAAATTCCTTTTGATGGCCCAGTCTCTGGAGTAGTAGTTGGCAAAATTGGTAAAGAATATATCATTAATCCAACTGTAGAAGAATTAGAAAAAAGTGAATTAAATCTTACGGTAGCCGGGACAAAATCGGCAATTTGTATGGTGGAAGCTGGAGCAAATGAATGCAGTGAAAAAGTAGTATTAGACGGAATTTTATTTGGCCATGAAGCAATTAAAAAACTTTGCGAATTTCAAGAACAAATTATTTCTGAAATTGGCAAAGAAAAAGTTGAATTAGATAAAGCTGAGTTAGAACAAGATTTAGTAGAAGCCGTTACAAATTATGCATATCAGAGTATTCTAGAGGCTATTCAAATTAAAGACAAATTAGAGTCCGCTGGTAAAGTAGAAGAAATTAAACAACAAACCATTGGCTATTTTACAAATATGTATTTAGAAGATGCAGCTTTAGAAGATAAATTAAAACAAATAAACAAAATTTTATACAACTTAGAAGCTGATGCAGTAAGAAGCTTAATTACAGAACAACATATAAGACCAGATGGAAGAAAAATGGATGAAATAAGACCATTAGATGCAATGGTTGATTTACTTCCGAGAACTCATGGATCGGCAGTATTCACAAGAGGTCAAACACAGAGCCTTGCAACGACAACTCTAGGTGCAATTGGTGAACATCAAATTTTAGATGGACTAGGAATAGAAGATGCCAAACGATTCATGCTTCACTATAATTTCCCAGCTTTCTCAGTTGGGGAGATTGGTAGATATGGTTCACCAGGAAGAAGAGAAATCGGTCATGGAGCTTTAGGAGAAAGAGCACTTTCCTATGTAATTCCTTCAGAAGAAGAATTCCCATATACCATTCGTGTAGTTTCAGAAATTCTAGAAAGTAATGGTTCATCAAGTCAAGCAACGATCTGTGCAGGTTGTTTAAGTCTTATGGCTGCCGGAGTTCCAATAAAAGCTCCAGTTGCTGGAATAGCAATGGGCTTAATCACTTCAAAAGATGGTAAAAAATACACAATCTTAACCGATATTCAAGGCTTAGAAGATCATATGGGAGATATGGATTTTAAAGTAGCTGGAACAAAAGATGGCATTACCGCTTTACAAATGGATATCAAAATCAAAGGAGTAACGCGTGAAATTTTAAAAGAAGCTTTAGCTCAAGCTAAAAAAGCTCGTTTGCAAATTTTAGAAGTAATGCATGATTGCATTAAAGAACCACGAAAAGAATTAAGTCCATATGCACCTAAAATTGCCACTTTCCAAATTAATCCAGAAAAAATTAAAGATGTTATAGGACGTGGAGGCGAAATGATTACTAAAATCATTTTGGAATCAAGCAATGTCAAAACTGTAAATGATAAAGATGCAGTTAAAGTAGATTTAGAAGACGATGGACGAGTTATTATTTATCATACAGATCAAGCTATAATAGATGAGACAAAACGAAGAATTCTAGATGTCGTAAGAGAAGTTGAAGAAGGAAAAATTTATACAGGTAAAGTCGTTAAAGTAGAAGATTTTGGTTGTTTTGTAGAACTATGGCCAGGATGTGAAGGATTAGTACATGTTTCTCAACTAGCTCATGAACATGTAAAAAAACCAAGTGATCTAGTCAAAGTAGGAGATGAAATTCTAGTAAAAAGTCAAGGATATGACAATAAAGGAAGATTAAATTTATCTCGTAAAGATGCTTTACCAAAACCACCAAAAAAAGAAGACAAAAAACATGAGTAAAGAATAAGTCAAAAAATGCTTATTCTTTTTTATTGAAAAAAAGCTTTAAAAAAGCTCCAAAAGGAGTAGATACAATACTAGCTAAAGGAGAAACTGATGAATTAAAGTTTGATGATACCAGTGATAAAAATTTAAGATATATTGGAGCTAATCCAAATAATTATGTGAAATTTAACAATGAACTATGGCGAATCATTGGAGTCTTTAATAATGTAAAAGATGAAAATAACAACATAGCTTCTAGAATTAAAATAATTAAAGTCGTACCATACAGTACGGATATTAAATGGGACACAAATGTAACTAACAATTGGGAAACTGCTTCTTTACAGAGTGAATTAAACACAACTTACTATGAAAGTATTGAAGAAAATTCGAAAAATATGATTGATACAGTACTATGGTATATAAGCTATTCATACCTTGCTTCAAATCCATATCAAGTTTATTTTTGGCAAAGAAATAATTATTATGATGTAAATACACGTGAAGTTCCAAAATGGACTGGAAAAATTGCTCTAATGCATCTAAGTGATTATGGATATGCAACAAGTGGAGGAAGTGGGACAGATAGAGATACCTGTTTAGATACAGAATTATCTAATTGGAGTAGTGTAAGTGATTGTTATACCAATAATTGGCTTTATAGTAATACTTATTATCAATGGACTTTAACACCATACTATAATTATGCACCTTCATCATCAGTATTTACTATTACAACTTCTGGTATGGCGGTTTCTGGAGATTATGGAACTACTGCTTCTCCTGTTCTATACTTAGATGAAAACATAAAGTTTACTGGTGGTGATGGTTCGGAAAGTAATCCATTTACCTTGAGTTTATAAAAAAATCATACGAGTTAAATTATAGGACAGATAAAAGTGTTTTGGAAAAAATAGGAGTTTTGGAAGAATCTATATAAAATAATTTTTTTGTTTTCAGAATAAGCTTTATTAGGTGATTCTAGTGCAAAAGCTTATTCTTTTTTTTAAAGGACTTATCATTGGTATAGGTAAAGTAATACCAGGAGTTTCTGGCTCTTTATTAGCAATTAGTTTAGGAATTTATGAAGAAATTTTACAGAGAATAGAACATTTATTTTCTAATTTTAAAGAAAATCTTCAATTCTTAATTCCTATTGGATTAGGAATTTTATTAGCGGTTTTATTTGGAAGTAAAGTATTATTATATTTTTTTGAAACTTATTATATTTATACAGTAGTTTTCTTTATTGGTCTAATCGTAGGTACAGTTCCCAACATTTTAAAAAATGGTAAAAGAACCTACAAAGATTGGCTTTTTATTTTATTTATCTTTTTAGGAATGTACTTTTTTTATACAAAATTAGAATTTCCAGAATTTGTTCCAACAAACAATTTGACTAGTTTTCTTTATATTCTTTTTTTAGGCTTTGTCGATGCTTTAACAATGGTGATGCCAGGAATAAGTGGCACCGCAACATACATGATGCTAGGAAGTTACACATTTATTTTAAATTTATTTGCCAATCCATTTAGTCAAATAGGTTATTGTCTTCTTTTTGGAATTGGCTTACTTATTGGTATTCTTTTAATGATTAAAATAGTCAATTATTGTTTTCAAAAACATAGTACTTTAACTTGGAATATCATTTTAGCTTTTCTTTTTTCTTCTATATTCTTTTTACTTTTAAAAATTATTGATTTAATTGATTCAACAAATATTTTTTCCATTTTTCTTTTATTTATTATTGGCTTTTTTTTAATAAGTTTAACAAATAAAGAATAAATAAATGCAAAAAAAGAAAAAGTGTGCTATGCTACTATTAAGGTAGTAGAGTATGAAAAAAATGAAATTATATTATGGTTTAACAACTCTTTTTTTACTTATTTTATTAATTGCAATTTTTGGTTTGCAAACATTTTGTTTTGAAAGAAAAGAAATGAATTTACCTGTTCTTTTCTTAATTCTGATCATGCTTAGTAATCCGATTAAAAATCTTTTTTGTGTAAGACAAAAAATTGTAAAAAATTCTATATATCATGGATTGTGGTGGATTTCTTCAATCTATCTTTTTACAAAAACAATCGCGAGCATTCTTCTATTCTTTATGGATGGAAAAATCGCGACAAGAACTCTCTTTTATGGAGTAGATACTTTAGTACTTATATGTTTATTTATAGGATTAAATATAAGTGGTCTTTTTCTAAAAAAAGAAGAAATTATGGAAGAAAAAAACAGTATAACTTTTATCTATATTGGCCTATTATTGTTTCTTTTACCTTCATTAATTCAAGAAATTCATGTTTTTACAAAATCTTTAGCATTTTCTTTTGGTAATTTAAAAGACAGTATGATAGAAATTTTTTACCTTTTAGCTTATCTTTATTTATTAAACAATGCAAGAAATCTCTATAAAGCATCTGATTTAAGAAAAAAAGCATTTATTATGGCAATTTTAAGCATTTTTTTGGTAAATATTCCCACTTTAATGAGTTCAATCTACTTACTTTTCAATTCTGAACAGTTCCTTTTAAACGACTAAAAGGCTTTATGAAACTAGTAAAATAAATAATAAAGAAAAAATAGATAAAATTTGATAATTTTAAAACAAATTAAAGCTTTAACAATGTATTTTTGAATATGTAAAAAGGATTGAATAATGAGCACTTATATGTTGCAATACAAACGTTCGCTGCATTAAAGAAGCTTTTATGACAGATAATGTAAATGGGGATATTATAATATATCAAACAGATGACGGATTGACAAAAATAGAAGTTAGAGTCGAAAAGGAAACAGTATGGTTATCACAACAGCAAATGGCAGAATTATTTGGAACTTCAAGAACAAATATCATAGAACATATTAATAACATATATGCAGAAGAAGAATTAGATAAGGGATCAACCTGTCAAAATTTCCGACAAGTTCGAAAAG
The DNA here is from genome assembly GCA_944350145.1 of uncultured Bacilli bacterium. Classification (GTDB taxonomy): domain Bacteria; phylum Bacillota_I; class Bacilli_A; order RF39; family UBA660; genus Ventrenecus. The sequence goes on along the minus strand of CALVOC010000005.1, from coordinate 8,656 downwards.
AAGGAAATAGAACTGTTACTAGAGAAATTCCTTTTTATAATTTAGATATGATACTTTCTTCAGCAGGTGGAAAAGTGTTAATTGGTGCAGGTAATATTATTCATGATCAAGCGATAAAGAAAGTAAAATCGGAATATAAAAAATATCAAGTTAAAACTATAAGCCTAGTTGAAGAGGAATATTTAAAATCTTTGAAAGAAATAAATAATAAGATTACAAAGAAGGATAAAAAATAAGTTTATTGTATAAAAAGGAGAGGTAAAAAATCACATTCGATTTTCAGATTTAAAGATTATAGATAAAATCCTTTTCTATCAAATTCTTTCTATTTTATCTACGACTTATTTAATAATGACAAAATTGTAATTGCATTTTTCGGCAAAATATACTATAATTTACTTGTATTACTTGATGTAGTACTATTTTTTAAATAAAAGCACATACTATTATTAGATATACTTGATGAGTAAAAATGGGGGAATTTATGGAAAAAGTAGCCAAGGAAAAATACCTGTTTATCTACAGATAGCTTTTCAAATGTGGCAAAAACTTTCAAAAAATAATAAAAACTACTGGAAAAAAATGCCAAGTATTCGTAAACTAACAAAAAAATAGATGAAATTTAAATACAATGAAAAAAACTTATCAGATCTTGATGATTAGACGAATAAACTTTTGTTACCAAAAGGTTAGAAAACGTTATTAGATAGCAGATTAATTATTTGATACAAGAAATTATGAAGCAGAAGAGTTAAAGAAATTAGGGGTGTCTTTACACTCGAATAGTAGAAGGGATTGAAAAGAAATGGAAAATTTTGTAGTAACAATTTATTATATTTTATTTGCATTTTCCTTTATATATTGTATGTATTTTGCTATAACCGGTTTATTTGGTTTTAAAAATTATCATAAAAGTATGTTTGGAAGACATAAACCAAAATATAAGTTTGGGATCGTTATTGCCGGACGTAATGAAGAAAAAGTAATCGCTTCATTGATTAAAAGCTTACAAAAACAACGTTATCCAGAAAAATTATATGAAATTTTTGTGGTTCCGAATAATTGTACAGATAATACAGAAAAAGTTGCCAGAGAAGCTGGAGCAACCATTATTCATTGTGATGTTCCAGTAAAACAAAAAGGAGATGCTCTGGAAGATACTTTTAAAAAATTAGTAAAAAGAGAAGATCTTGATGCTTTTGTCGTATTTGATGCCGACAACTTAGTTCATCCAGATTTTCTAGCTAGAATGAACGATGCCTTATGTGAAGGAGTCGAAGTTGCTCAATGCTTTAGAGATGCAAAAAATATGGGCGACAACTGGCTAACAGGATCTTATACATTATTTTACTTTATTCAAAACTTCTTCTTTAATCGTGCAAGAATGAACTATTCAGGATCTGCCGCGATTAATGGAACAGGTTTTATGGTCCGTAAAAATATCCTTCAAAAATACGGCTTCCATACAGTAACGATTACTGAAGACTCAGAATTTACAGGACAATGTGCCTTAAGAGGAATTCAAGTAGCTTTCGTTGAAGAAGCCATAACTTATGATGAACATCCGCAAAGCTTCTGGGCAAGTTGGAAACAGAGAAAAAGATGGACAAGTGGTTGTTTAAGTTGTTTAAAAGTATATGGAGCTAAACTTCTAAAAAACTTCTTTAAAACAGGAAATATAGCTTGTTTTGATATGGTAATGATGTATACAGCTCCATTGATGGTAGTTTTAGGATTTTTCCTATCCATCATCTTAATTGCCTTTAATTTACTAGGGGTTGAGTTATTTGATTTCTTCTCATATCTCTATGCCTCTGGAATACTTTTCTTCATTATATTCTACTTATTAAATGTTGCTATGAATATTTTCGTTGTCAAATATAATAAGAAAAGTACTAAAAATATTTTTTCAGGAATTATCTTCTTTGCTTTATTCTTAGCTACATGGATTCCTATTAATATTATTTGTTTATTTAAGAAAACCAATAATTGGGAGCAAATAAAACACGATCGAAATGATGTCGATCTAGATCAATTAGTCAATTAGGTAACTCATAAGAGTTATCTTTTTTTGACCAAAAAAAACAGAGCTTTTTATTCGCTCTGTCTTACTTCCATAATAACCGGTAAAACCATTGGATGTCGACCCGTTAAAGCACTGATATATGGAGATAAATCTAAAATAATTTGGTTTTTCAAATCTAAATAACTATAATTGTTATGCGATAAAGATTCCCGAACAATAGAAGTTACTTTCTTTTCGATTTTTTCAATCAAATCAGCATTTTCATTGACCATAACAAATCCTCTAGTTGTAACATTTGGTTTAATAAGTAGTTGTCTAGTTAATGGATTTACATTTACAATAGCTAGTAAAATTCCATCTCGACTCATAAGTTTTCGTTCTTTAATAATAGAAGACCCAACATCTCCAATTCGAGAACCATCGACATATACATCTCCAGAGGTAACCGGAGCACCTCTTCTAACACCTTCGTTAGTAAGTTCAATCACATCACCATTTTTGCAAATGAAAACATGATCACTAGGAATACCACAATCTTCAGCTAAAGATTTATGAGCCATAAGCATTCTATATTCACCATGCATTGGCATAAAATAGGCTGGTTTAACCAAACGAAGCATTAATTTTAATTCTTCTTGTTTAGCATGTCCAGAGGTATGAATATCACTAAATTCTTCATAAGTGAAAACTTTTACACCTTTTAAATAAAGCTTATTAATCACACGATTAATACTGGCTGCATTTCCGGGAATAGGTTTGGAAGAGAATACTACTAAATCATCATTTAATAAAGAAATTTGTTTATGAACTCCATTGGCAATTCTGGATAAAGCTGCGAGTGGTTCTCCTTGACTACCTGTACATAAAATACAAACTTCATTTCTTTTTAAAGATTTAGCTTTATTGGCATCGATAAAAATACTTTTATCTTTAATTAAACCATTATTTAATGCAATATCAATACTTGTTTCCATACTTCTTCCGAATGTAACAATTTGACGATTATTCTTTCGACAAGTTTCAACGATATGTTTAATTCGGTAAATATTTGAAGCAAAAGTGGCAATAATGACACGGCCATAATGTCTAGAAATAATATCATTTAAAGTTTCATCTACACAACTTTCCGATTTGGAAAATCCTTCAGATAAAGCATTCGTACTATCGGATAAAAGCAACTTAACACCTTGTGAACCAATCTTAGCAATCTTATGTAAATCTGCCATAGGTCCAATTGGAGTCAAATCAAATTTAAAATCTCCAGTTTCAAAAATCGTTCCTTGTGGAGTATGAATAACAACAGCGAAACTGTCCGGGATAGAATGGGTTGTATTAATAAACTCCACAGTAAAATGTTTAAATTTTAAAACTGAATCTTTCTTATAAGCTTCTAAAGCTTGGTAATTTAAATGAGCATCTTCCAACTTGTTTTTGATTAAACTAACAGCAATTCCAGGTGCGTAAATAACCGGAATTTTAACATTTTGAAGAAGAAAAGTAATTCCACCAATATGATCTTCATGTCCATGTGTAATAATTAAAGCTTTTATTTCCTTTTCATGTTCTTTTAAATAACTTACATCTTGTATAACATAGTCAATACCCATTAAATCATCTTCTGGAAACATAACTCCAGCATCAATAATTAGTAATTCTTTTTCATGATGAATTACATACATATTTTTTCCAACTTCACCAAGTCCACCTAAAGCTACGATAGACGTGATGTCTTTATTATTTTGCATAAGTCCTTCCTTTCAAAAAAATAAAAAAATAAAGTTGTTTCGCTTTTAAAATTATATCGCAAAAAATTGTAATTGTCTAGTTTTAATGATATACTTGATATAAGCAGGTGAATGAAATGTTTACAAAAAAAGGTTTTACTTTAGTAGAATTAATTACTGTGATCGCCATACTAGGAGTCCTTATGACATTAGCAGGAACAGCCGTTTTTAGTATTCTAAATCAATCAAGACAAGATTTATTAGAAGAACAAATAACCGGATTACAAGATACCGCGATAACCTATGTTATTTCAACAAAAGTATATTTAGAAACTTGTCCAAGCAATTTTGATCCCAAAAATCCAACAGATTCAGATTGCTTTATGTATGTTTCTGTAAAAGATTTAATCGATTCAGGATTCTTTGATAACAAAAGCGATTTATGTGATGAAACAAAACAAGTCATTGTGTACAAATCTGCATCCGGTGAATATAGTGAATTAAAAAGCTATGTTCCAGAAGATATCTGTAGTTATTAAAAATAAGGAGGAAAATTATGGGTTTGTTTGATAAATTAAAAAATTTAGTCAAGAAAAAAGAAACAGAAGAAAAAAAAGAAACATTAGAAACTTATGAAAAAGGATTAGAAAAAACACGAGATGAGTTTGTCTCAAAACTAAGTTTATTAGGAATAAAATATACAAAAGTAAGTGAAGAATATTTTGAAGAACTAGAAAATATTTTAATCATGGCCGACATCGGGGTAAATACAGTTTTCAAATTCATGGATCGTATTCGTGATCGAGTAAAAAAAGAAAACATCACAGACACCAAATATTTACAAGAAGTAATTGTCGATGAACTTTTTATCATCTATGTCAATAACGAATCTTTATCCGATAAAATTAATATGGCAGAAAGTGGCCCAACAGTGATTTTAATGGTTGGAGTAAATGGAGTAGGAAAGACTACAACTATTGCTAAACTAGCTTATAAATATCGTCAAGAAGGAAAAAAAGTTATGATGATCGCAGCGGACACTTTCCGAGCAGGAGCGGTACCTCAGTTAAAAGAATGGGCAGACAAAACAGGTTCTTACTTTTATGGCAAAGAAAACACCGATCCATCAAGCGTCATCTATGATGGCTTAGAAATAGCTAAAAAAGAGCAAGTAGATATGGTTTTTATTGATACAGCGGGTCGTTTACAAAACAAAGTGAATTTAATGAAAGAACTTGAAAAAATGAATAAAGTCATTGGTAGAATCATTCCAAATGCTCCACATGAAACTTTATTAGTAATTGATGCAACGACAGGACAAAATGGAATTGTTCAAGCTGAAAGTTTTAAAGAAATTACCAATATAACGGGGATAGTCTTAACCAAATTAGATGGCACAGCAAAAGGTGGAATAGTCTTAGCTATTAAAGAAAGTGTAGGCATTCCAGTAAAATTTATCGGTTTAGGTGAAAAAATGACCGATTTACAAGTCTTTGATATAGAATCCTATATCTATGGCTTATTTAAGGATATGATGGGCAATGGATAAAATACTTTATTACAACAACTTATTTTCTATTTACCGAGAATTATTAACAAAAAAAGAACAAAATATCTTTTCATTATACTATGAAGAAAATCTTTCATTAAGTGAAATTGCTGAAAATCTACAAATCACTAGAAGTGCAGTAGGAAATACGGTAAAAATCGTCGAAAAAAAATTAGAAGAATATGAGAAAAAATTACATATTCTCGCAAAAAATGAATTGCTAAAAATGGCTTTAAATGATAATATAGATACAGTTTTAAAGAAAAAAATTCTCGAAAATTTGGACTAGAAAGGATGGTTTTATGTTTGAATATATGGGCGATCGCTTAAGTAACGCGATTAAAAATATTCGAGGCATGGGAAAAATTACAGAAGAAAATATCAACGATGCCATGCGAGAAATTAGAATGGCTTTGCTCGAAGCCGATGTAAACTATCAAGTTGTTAAAGAATTTGTAAACAATGTAAAAGAAAAAGCTTTAGGATTAGAAGTTGGGAAAAATTTAAAACCAGATGAACTTTTTATTAAATTAGTGAAAGATGAATTAATTTCTTTACTTGGTAAAGAAGTGGCACCTTTAGAAACAAAAAAATATCCGACAATTTTAATGCTGGTAGGACTTCAAGGTTCAGGAAAAACAACTACTGCTGGAAAATTGGCCAATTACCTGCGTAAAAAAGAAAGCAAACATCCTTTATTAGTCGCGTGTGATGTTTATAGACCAGCTGCGATTGATCAATTAAAAGAAATTGGTAAAAGTTTAAATATTCCAGTTTTTGAAGAAGGAAAAAAAGAACCATTACAAATTGTGAAAGATGCTTTAGAATATGCTAAAGACAAAAAAAACGATTATATCATTATAGATACAGCGGGTCGTCTTCATATAGATGAAGCACTAATGCAAGAGTTACAAGAAATAGAAGAATATATTCATCCACATGAAGTTTTATTAGTCATCGATGCTATGATGGGCCAAGATGCGATTCATGTAATCGAAGGATTCAATAATCCACTTCATTTAACCGGTTGTATTTTAACAAAATTAGATGGTAATACCAAAGGTGGGGTGGCCTTATCTGTTAGACATCTAACCAATGTTCCAATAAAATTTGTCGGAGATTCTGAAAAATTAGATGGCCTTTCACCATTTTATCCAGAAAGAATGGCTGAACGTATTCTAGATATGGGAGACATCATGGGAATTGCTGAAAAGGTGGAAGATATAATTTCTGAAGATGAAGCCAAAAATCAAATGAAAAAAATGCAAGCCGGAAAATATGATTTAGAAGATTTTTTAACGAATTTAAAACAAATTAAAAAACTTGGACCGTTAGAAAATATTATTAAAATGCTGCCAGGAGTTCGAAAAATGGGATTAAATAATGTTCAAATTGATCCAAAACAAATGGCTCATATCGAAGCAATTATTCAATCTATGACACCGTATGAACGACGGCATCCAGAAATTTTAAAAGCAACGAGAAAACAGCGAATTGCTAAAGGTTCAGGAAGAAATGTTGAAGAAGTAAATCGTTTACTAACTCAATTTGAACAAATGAAAAAAATGATGAAAATGATGCAAAACGGCAATATGAAATTGCCTTAAAGTGGGGGAAAAGAAAATGAAAAAAATAATATTAAGTTGTTTATTTATCTTTATAGGATTTTTAGGATTCTTACCAGTAAATGCAGCAAGTTTAAAAGATGCTTCTTACTGTGAAGAGTTGACTTTAGATGCAGATTTAGATGCTGTACAAGTTTGCCATTTTATATTTGATGTGGATGGTGAAGTAACATACAATCAAAACTCTTTAACATTGACTTTAACAAACGTTGAGATTAAAGATATTGAGATAAAAAAGGGTTGGTATATGAAAAAAGAAAATGAAAATCTATATACATTTGAAACATCAAATCCAACCTTAACAGGTCGTGTAGAAATGGCGACTATTACATTCAAAAAAATCAATACCGCGGAAGAATGTTCTATTCACTATTCATGCGATTGGAAAAAAGTAAATCGCAGTTGTACAATTTTTGAAGGAAATTATTATGGACCAAATGGAAATATTATCACAGAATTAGAATACGAAAAATTGTGTGAAAAACCAGTCTGCAAAGATTATGGAGATGGCACTTATTCAGATAAACTAGGAAATTTGGTAAGCAAATTAGAGTACGAAAAACAATGTTTACCACATTACTGCGAAATATTAAGCGATGGAACTTACTATGGCAAAAATGGCACAGTGGTTACTAAAGAAGAGTACAAAAAAGAGTGTGAGCCAGAAGAAGAAAAACACATTTGCAAAATCGTAGATGGCATTTATTATGGCAAAGATGGAGAAGTAGTTTCAGAAGATGAGTATAAAAAAGAATGTGAAGAAACAGAAAAACCAGTATGTGAATTTAAAGATGGCAACTACTATGATAAAGAAGGAAATATCACTTCAAAAGAAGAATTTGAAAAAGAATGTTTACCTCATGTCTGTGAAATTATAGATGGGACCTACTATGGTAAAAATGGAAACGTTGTAACCGAAGAAGAATATAAGAAAGATTGTGAACAGCCAACATCCTATTCATGCGAGATCGTAGACGGAATCTACTATGGGTTAAGTGGAAAGCCAATAAGTTATTTGGAATACCAAAAAGAATGTGAAAAACCAGTATGTAGCATTTTAAATGATGGGACTTATTTAGATGCCAACGGAAATGTTGTATCCTATGAAGAATATGAAGCATCTTGTGGTAGTGGAATTGAAAATCCTCAAACAGGAGCCAAAGGTATTTCCTTTGTATTGATTTTCATAGCAGGAATTATAACGATTTTAATTTATATTTTTGTAAAGAAAAATAATAAAGTTTATCATTTATAATAAGAAAATAGCCTAAATCATGGCTATTTTTTTTCATATGCTATCATAGAAAGGAATGACAAGTTATGTTAAAGAATAAGGAAGTTAGTAGAGATAGTTTTCAAATGAACTATCAAACTACCGCGGGAAGTTGTGATACGGATAATATGAATGCTTGTAATTGTATGCCACCATGCCCACCACCATGTGAATGTATGTGCCAACCTATCTGTGAATGCCCTCAAAATCAAGTGTGCCATCGTGTAATCAATTATAATGTGCCTCATATAATGCCTTATCATACAACTGTTGTAAATCATCACATTTATAACCATACTTACACTCCAGTATACAGTTACTCAGAGGTAGATGAGGTTGAAAACGTATACAACAATCGTTGCTGTCGTTAACAAAATCAAAAAAATTTAACAACTCACTTGACGTGGGGGGGGGGGTATTGTGATAAAATTACTATGATGAATCATAGTAATTTTTTTT
>CALVOC010000004.1 GCA_944350145.1 uncultured Bacilli bacterium | reverse complement strand
TCTTATGACTTTCTGTATTTTTTTTAACTTATCCACTTTTTGTTTTGACTATGCATCAAATTTTACGAAAACTCAAAGATCTTTGACTCTTTAAATTTACCTTTTTTTACTTTAAATTCAAGTATGAAAAAAGCCAACCTTTTATGGTAGCTTTAATAAGGATAATAGTAGCTATAAGAATAACTGCCATATGGTCCGTATGGTGGACGTGGTGGTGGCGGTGGTCCTGGTGGATATGGCTGTGGAGCAACATTAAATATTGGACGTGGTCTTGTGATTCCCACAGCTGCTCCTCCAACTAATGCTCCAGTTAAAAACGGAAATATAAAGCGATCTCCATTTGGATAAGGTCTTCTCATATATGGATTCATAGTACTCTCCTCTCAATCATATGTTATGCAAACCTTTTTTTGGTGAATGGTCATATGCCCAAAAAAAGAAGGAGTTTATTTTCCTTCTTTTCCTGTAGTCTTTTTTTTCTTTTTCTTTTTTTTCTTTGAAGTTTGTTTTTTTACTTCTTTTTGTTCTTCATTTTCATCTAAGTCTTTTAAAACCTCTGTAATTAAATTTGAAGTTTTGTCTTTTACTTTTTGAGCGGCTTTGGAAACTACTTTTGCTCCTTGTTCTTCGGATTCTTGAATTAATTCATCACATTTTTGTTCTACAATTTCTTTTTTTGTACAAAGTATTTCTTTTGCTTCTTCTCCATCAATTTCATTTAATTCATTTTTTAAATTTTCTACTTTTTCAATTAAAATTGCTTTTGTTTGCTCTATATCGATATTTTTTATTGTATCAACCAATTCTTTAAAAGACTTTTTTAATTCATTTCTTGTCTCGCTACCTTCTTTAGGTGCTAAAAGGATGCCTAATCCGGCACCCACTAATGCTCCTGTTAAAAAATGGCGAACTTTATTTTGTGCCATTTTTATTCTCCTTTGTTTCTTCTTTTTTCGCTGGTTTATTTTTTTTAGAAATAAACAAATTGGCAACAAGAGAAGTAAGTCCTTCAATTACTTTATCGGTAATTAGAACGACACGATCTGTTGTTGTATCAATGATATGAAATAAGCCGTCTAATGCTCTTACTTTATCATTTACGTTATCTACTACTTTTTCTACTTTGTCTAATGTAATTAAACATTTAATGGCTAAAACAATGCCAATCAATAAAACGACAATTAATAATACATAGATAATTATTGGTAAAAATTCTAATAAAAAGCTCATCTTTATTCCTCCTCTTTATCTTCATACATTGAATCGATTAAATCAAACAAATCGTTTTCTAATGTATCTTCTTCAATTTTTTCTTCGGGACTTTTTTCTTTTCTTTGATCTAAAATATCTAGCTCATCTTTTTCACTTCTTGATGGCACGGTGATTTTTTCTTTCTTTTCAGGTACATCAATTGTTTCAGATGCCGCGGATGCTAAAAGTTCATCCATTTTTTTATCGCTGTCAAAACGAACACGTGTTTCTTTTTCTTCATTTAAACTTCTTTCAATGTCGTCTTCTAAGGTTCCAAAAGCTTTTTTACGAACATCATCTAATTCAATGGTTTTCTTTTCTTCTTTTTTTACTACAATATCTTCTTTTTTATAATTTTTATCAAGTACTCCATAAACTGGTGAAATTACTGGTGAAGGTTTGAATTTTCTTGTTGATAAATCGCTTTCCTTTTTCGTATCATAAACCCTTCCACGAATTTCTGGAGTTCTACTTTTTGGTTCTTCTCTTTTGATACGAGGTCTTTCATAATCGAAAAGATTCATACTCATGCTCTTTTTTGGCTCTTCTTTTGGCTTTTCTTCCTTAGTAATATTTTTCATGTTTTCAAATTCTTGATCATCAAAAACAGGAAAATCAAATGTTTTTTCAGCTTTAAATAGTTCTTGATCTTTCATGATTGGAATATCATCAGATATTTTGTCTTCTACCAATGTTTTTTTTCTTTCCAATGGTTTTCTTTCTACTTCTTGTTTAACCGGTTTTTTTACTTCTGGTTCTTTTACCGGAATTTCAATTTCTTCTTCTTCAAACAAAACATTTTTTAATTTATTAAATAATCCCATAGTTTACCCTCTTTTCTTTACCGCCGAATGAAATCTGGGTCAACGACTTCTTCTTTTTCTTCATATTGACCGTATTCTTCAACAATTTCTAAATAGCCACTTTCTGTCTGGGCCGTTTCAAAAATGTTGTGCTGTACTTCATTGCTCTTTAAAACGTCTTCCCCCATGAGACTTGTTAAAACGGTGTCTTGATATTTTATAGAAGAAAGAATCGACATCGCATAGGCGATCGCTTTGTTAGCTTCTTCTTTTTCTACTATCACTTCTATTTTAGCATAATTATACATGATTTCAATAAAATATTTGTCGTTTGAAGTATTTTTTATTTCTAAATACCCAAATAAATCATCCTTTTCTATTTTTTGACTATAAACGACGTTTTCTTTAGGAACATAATCTTCTTTTATTTTGCTAAAATAACTAATGTAGTCCACATAAAGATAATAAATGCTTTTTTTATCGGATAAAATTTCATTGCTTCCTTCTTGTTTTAACAAGCGAAGTCCTTTTGGTAAATAGTATTTGTATCCGACTCTTGCAATATTGGTGATTTCTACATTTGAAGAAATTGAAGAAGATATTAAATCTTCATAAGAAGTATTTTGTATTGTTGCACATCCAGAAGTAAATAAAAATAAAAGACTTAAAAGCATTATTTTCTTTTTCATAAAAGACTCCTCATTCATTTATATAGTATAGCAAAAAAAATAAAAAATGTAAATTAGCTATCTTTATGCTTTATGGCTTCCACATAATTTATTTTAAATCCTAATTGAGAAAATTTTTCTTCATATTCTGTTACTACATTTAAAATATCTTCGTTTTTTAAATCTAAGCTTACTTTATTCAAAATATATCCCATTTTACTTAATTCTTCCAGACTAAAAGCAAATAAACCAATATTGTCTGTTTTTTGAACAATTCTTTTTTCCTCTTTAAAAACATTTTCATAAAGACTTAAATAATTTCTAGAAGTTAGTCTTCTTTTTTCATGTCTTTTTTTAGGCCATGGGTCTGAAAAATTCAAATAAATCGTACTTATTTCATGGTCAAAAATTTCTTGAATCTCTTTAGCATCTTCACAAATAAAATAAAGATTTGGCAAACTTTCATTTTCAACTTTTTCTGTTGCCCTTAAAAGAACACTTGAAAATTTTTCCATTCCAATAAAATTTATTTCTGGGTATTTTTTAGCCATCGTGATCAGGAAATTTCCTTTTCCTGTTCCAATTTCTAAATGAATTGGATTTTGATTTTTAAAAAGTGTATGCCACTTTCCTTTATATTCTTTAGGATTCTTTATAAAATACGGACTTTGCTCTAATCTTTCTTGAGAATTTTTAACGTTTCTTAATCGCATATTTATCACTTCTTTCTTATTTTTTTCATATACTGTTTTTAGAGGAGGAGCTTTAAATGAAAAGAGATCGAAATTCATTTTTTGAAAGTTCAAATTTTAATATGAGTGCCGTTGGGCCTAATTTAAATATGGCGAATCCTAACATGGGTATGCCTAATATGAACGCGGCTAGTAGTAGTTTTTATGCTGCTCAAAATATGCCAATGCCTTTACCTAATTATACTATGCCAAATCAAAATTCTGGGTTACCTAACACTTCTTTAAGTGAATTAGAAAGTAGAATGGCTAAACTTGAAAGAAGTATCAACCGTTTGGAGGCTCGTTTAAATAAACTTGAAGGTACCACTTATTATACAAAAGAAACTTATGAAACCGATGGAAATATGTATATGGTATAACCACAATATTACTATACTAAAGTTTTTTTAAAGGAACAAGTTTTTTCTTGTTCCTTTAATTTTTTTATTCCATATTTTGTAATTTATGAATAGCTAAGTCGTCTGTTAAGTTATTTATTCCATATAAAAATAGAATTTCTGTCGGATGCACTTTTTCTATATATGAAGCTATATCTTGGTTAAAATAACGTAAATCTATGATATAAATGTATTGATAGTCTTTTATTAAAAATGGAATGAAACTATTCGCAAAGGAATCTTTAAACAAAAGTAAGGACTTTTTGTTGTTTTGATTTGTCTCAAAAGTAACTTCCCCAGTATTTCCTCCTAAAAATAATTGATATTGGTCTTTTTCTTTAAGTTTTTCAAAATCATACAAATCTCTTGTTGAATTTTTAATAAGTTCGTCATCACTTTTGTCGTTTGCAATCCAAATTTCATCCTGTGTATTGTTTATTCCTAAAACTTTTGAATCTAATGAGCCCTTAAAATTATCGCTCTTTAAAGTCCAAGTATAGTCTTCTTTAAAAGCCTGCTTTTTCCATGTTTGATAAGCATAAAAAGCACCTAAAGTTGTCCAATGGTGGTCCGTTTTATAATATATGTATTCACTTTGATGTTCTAAAAACGTTGGCACGACATCTATAAATTGAAAACTTTTTTGTTTACTTATTTTGAAAAGTTCTTCTTCATCAATATATGGGGCGAATGAATGGAGTTTGTCTTTTAAAATATATCCTTTTGAAGGAACTAAAAGAAAGGAAGTATTTGGATATTTTTTAGAAAATTCTTCAATAATTTGAATATTTTGCTTGAAGTTTTCATAGTTAAAATTACTTGAAGTCATTTTTTCAAATAAATATCCTTCTTTTCCTAAATAAACATTTTCTATATCTCTTTTCCCTGAAATGCTCTCTAATGAATTTTTTAAATAAATCCACCCTTCTCTTTCCCATAAATGGTCATCAATAAATTCTTCTACTTCTGTCATATAACTGCTGTCATAAAATTTATCCCATGAAAATTTTGGGTACTCAGCCAAATACCGATTTTCTTTGTATGAAAAATCTTCTGCTTCAAAAAAGATTCCAACTGCTAAGAAAACAAGGATGCTAAAAAAAAGTATTGTAAAATATTTATCCCACTTTTTCACTTAATCACCTCAAAATCGAAAATATAAAAATGGATTATATGTAGCACCTGCTAAAAAAGAAAGGGTAATTACAAAAAGTCCTAAATAGCCTAGATAAGAACATGGAATGAAAAATTTTGAGTTTTTTATTTTTAAAATTCCTTTTTTCAAAATTTTTGTTGAAAGAACTATGCAAAGGATTAATAAAACACCACTGGAAATCCAAAAATATATAGTATACGAATCATATAAAGGAGCGTGAATTCCAAACATTTTAGCAAGGTATTGCAATGCTGCTGTTAGATTCGGTGAGAAAAAGAAAACCCAGCCAATTATTACTAAAAACATAGTATAAATATGTTGCCAAAAAGGTGAAATTTTGATTTGTTTTTTTAACCAGAATTTTTTTTCAAGAATTAATAATACTCCAAAATATATTCCCCAAACCACAAAGTTCCAACTTGCCCCGTGCCATAGGCCTGTAAGTGTCCAAACAATGAGTAAATTTATGGATTGATGTTTTTTGTTTCCTCCTAGTGGAATATACACATATTCTTTAAACCAAGAAGATAAGGAAATATGCCATCTACGCCAAAAATCGGTTACGGTTGTCGCTAAGTAAGGGAAATTAAAATTTTCTTTGAAGGTAAAACCAAACATTTTTCCAAGACCAATTGCCATATCGCTATATCCAGAAAAATCATAGTATATTTGAAATGTATAAGCAATTGCTCCTAACCAAGCCGTAAGTACAGATAATTCCTCTAATGGAATAAGAGTAATAGCTTCAAAAATTTCTCCAATAGAATTAGCTAAAACCACCTTTTTAAAAAGTCCGACAATAAATCTTTTAATACCTGAACTCATTTTTTCAAAAGATTCTTTTCTTTCTTTTAAATCTTTGTATACATCTTGATATTTTACAATCGGCCCGGCAATTAGTTGAGGAAATAACAATACATAGGTTGCAAAATCTAAAAGATTTTTTTGAACTGGAACTTCTCCTTTATACACATCGATTGTATAAGACATCGTTTGAAATGTATAAAAAGAAATTCCAATTGGCATGATAATTTCTGGGAATTCTATAGAAAAGTGGAAAAGTGCTTCTATATTCTCTATTAAAAAAGAGCTATATTTAAAGAAAAATAAAATTCCTAGATTTCCAATTACTGAAATAATTAAAACGATTTTAGGTAAATTTTTGTGATTTTTTTTACGAAAGTATTCAATTAAAAGCCCATTTATGTAATCAAAAAAGGTTGAGAAAAACATAATTAGAATATAAACTGGTTCTCCCCACATATAAAAGAAGATACTAGCTAGAAGAAGTAAAATATTTCGGATTTTTTTAGGAACAAGATAATAACATAGAACAGTTATTGGTAAAAAAAAGAAAAGAAAAATGAAACTACTAAACAACATTTCTAGGGTTCAACTATAAATTCTACTTGTCCTAATGTTCCGACACCAATTTCATATTTTTCAAAAACTACGACAATTTGATTATTTTCATTAATATAAAATGGTTGATTTTCTTTAATATAGTCTGAAATGGAATTTGTTTGAAAAAGCAATTGTTGTTTTTCTTTATCCCAAGTAGCAATCTCTTTTTGAATACTTATTTCAATAATTTTTTTATAATCTGAACCTAATAGTTCTTTTAATGAAAAATCACGACCTGTTTCTAAATCAATATTGTAATAATAATTCGTTGTGTAGGCATTTGAAAAAGATTCTGTTTTTGTTAAAACAAAAGAAACAACTCGAGAGGAAAGAGAAAAAATTTGGTAATCAATGTTTACTTCAATTGGTTTAAAGTCTTCTTTTTTTCCACCTGTAGCTATAAAAGCTTCATAATATTCTAAGGCATTTTCTTTAGCATCATTATACTGTTCATGAACAACTCGACTGATTTCTAAATTAATTCGATTTTCTAAAGAAGAATCCTCTGTATAATGAAATTCTGGTATATGAATATTTATGTATTGTACATTATCTTCATATTTGTATTCACGAAAAGTAAAAAAACGACAAATGTCTCCTATGATATCGATTTTATAAACCGTTTTCGCAAATACTGGAACTGTATTTAAAAGGGTAATAAAAATTCCAAAAAACATTATGACTCCAATGGATATTTTTTTTATAGGACTCTCTTTTCTCTTAGAATTTAGCCCTTCATATATTGCTTCATCTACTCGCAAGTCTAATTCTTTAGGAATTTTTACTTTTGCATTATATTTTTTCATATAACCTCCATTTTCATTTTTAATATATCTAAAGCCTTATATAGTCTTGATTTTACAGTACTTAAATGAGTATGAGTAACTTTAGATATCTCCTCTAATTTCATTCCTTCAAAAAAAAATAAAATTACAATTGTTTTTAGTTTCGGTGTTAATCCATCAATTGCATCATATAAATCGTTTGTTTCTATTTGCTCTTTACTAGATAATTTACTTTCATATTCTTCGTAGTCAGGAATAAAAATCAGTTTTTTATTTTTACGAAAATATAAATTACATTCATTGATTAAAATTCGATAAAACCAAGTTTTTAAAAAATCAATTTTTTTTAATGTGTATCTTTTTTGAAATGCTTTTACTATTGCTTCTTGTACAATATCCATTGCTATATCTTCATCTTTTACATGAAAAAAGGCAATTTGATAAAAATAATTTTGATTTTCTTTTATAAAATCAACAAAAATTTTTTCTCTTGTTGCAATTTCAATCATAAATACTCATTAATAATTTTTAAAGCATTTTCATCATTGGATACACAAAGTAAGACAATCTTATCTTTCTTTTTTAAAATGGCTTGTTCTAATCTTTTGGCTTCTTCAGGATTATATGTTTGATAGCTTTCTTTTCTTTGTTCTATATATTCATTTAAAAGGTTATAAGCTTTTTCTGTTTCTTCCGTATTTTCAAATTCTAAAAGAGCAAACTCTTCAGCTGTTGCTCCACTTCCTACATAAACAATTGAGGATTTTGCAAAGTCAATTCCATAAAGATTTTTAATATTTCCTTCATATAACGTAAGTTCATCTTCAAAAACAATTTTATGACTTAATTCCTCATTTAATTTTTGGATATCGATATTGGAATTGTTTTCAGCTTTACATCCTGTCATACAAAGGAAGCACAGAAGCATAGTTAGAATTTTTTTCATTGTTCATTATCTCCTTTTTGAGTATTTTCTACTATATAATGATTCTTTAAGTACTGCAACCATTTTAAAGCATATTCTTTATTTAAATGAATTCCATCTATCGCGGCATCTGTTGGTAAAAATCCTTCTTCATTTTTCATCGATGACGCGATATCAATATAATAAACCTCTTTTTCCCTAGCTAAGTCTTGTAAAAGAGTATTATATTCATTGATTTTTTCTTGTTTAATATAAGAATGTGTCTCAGAAATTTCTTGACTAACTGGTAAAATAGATTCAATATAAATTAGAACATTTGGATTTATTTTACGAATCGTATCGATTATCTCACCATATTTTCTTTTAAAAAGTTCACTATACTGCCAACCTGTCTCGTTAATTCCTAACATAATATATACCTTTTTAAATGTTGTCTTTTTAAGTGCTTCTTTAATCGAAACTTTTTCTCCGCTTATATAAACAATTGGATCAGTAAAAAAAGTGTCTACCGTAAGTCCAATATGGGTATAAAAGGTAGCATCAAGATGAGTTAAATTCATGAATCCCTCGGTTCTAGAATCTCCTACAAAAACAGCATCTTTAAAATATATTTCATCTTCCATAGCTACACATTCTGAAACGGATTTGGAATAATCATATTCTATTTTTTCTCCATCATTTGGAGAATCTACTACCGCGGCAGGAAGCATATTTCTGTTTTTAAAAACTACAAATCCACTAATTATCCCAGCAATCAACAATATTCCTATAATTACTATGCTTTTTTTTAATTTCATAAAAAATACTTTCACTCCTTGCTCTCTAATAGTTAGATACACCAAAGTAAAAAAAAGTTTAAAAAAAATGTTCAAAATTTCGAACATTTTCATTTTATTATGCTTACTTTTCCAAAAGTGATTTTTTTAATTATTTTATTTAAATATTCTTTACCGAATACAGTTGTTAAGGTTCCTTGTTTGTAAGTAATGAAAAGATAGGTTATCGCCCCAAGAATACTTATTATTGCTACATAGATAACACAAGAGAATTTACTTGTTATATCTAGAGGAATAATTGTTTTTAAAAGAATAACAACAATGATCATGATTAACGTTGGAACTATTAGTTTTGCAAGTAATTTCAATGAGTTTTTATAACTTAATTTATGGTCTTTTCGCATGACATACATCGCGGTTATAACAGAGAATGAATAACCTGTAATGGAAGCAAAGACTGCTCCGATGAAAGGCTCAAATCCAAGGCTGTGCATTAAAAGCATTAAAGGAACATCTAGCACTGCATTTGTGATGTATCCTAATAAAGTAGTAATATATACACTTTTAAATTTATTTAAACTTTGCAAAGTTGAAGATGTAACCATATATAGATTAAAAAATAAGGAAATAAAAATATAAAAAGATAGTACTAATCCGCCTAATTCTATTTCTTCATAACCATAAAAAATACTCCAGATCGGTTTTGCTAATAATGAAATTCCTATTACCATAGGAATACAAGTAATTAAAATAATTTGCAAAGCTTTATTTAAACGTGATTCTACTAATTTCCATTTTTTTAAAGTAAAAGCTTCCACAATATTCGGAATTAAGCTGACTGTTAATCCCATCGCGATGGAATTGACTACCATGCTGATTTTTCCAGACCAAGTTGCTACGGAAGATGTAATAAACTCTGTGGTATGAGCATCAAATCCTAACCCACTCATTGTTCTAGAAATTAACACCATATCGACAAAGTTGTATAAGGATACGGCCACATCAATAATAATAAATGGAATGGCATAAGCTGCAATTTTTTTGATAATTTCTTTATTTGAAATATCGTCTTTTTTTATATCTTCGGTAAAAGAAAGTTCTCTCTTGTGCCTATGCATATTGCTTACAATATATAAAATCGCGGCAATTCCTCCAGCAAATGCTCCAAAGACGGCAATTCCTATTGAAGTTGTTAAGGAAAGATGAAATACATTTAAAGCGAGATAACTTCCTCCTAAAATTACAATAATTCGAACTATTTGCTCTATTACTTGACTAATACTTGAAACATTGATGATATTATGTCCTTGTAAGTATCCTTTGGATACACTTAAAAATGGAATGACCAAAATAGCAAAGGAAACACACCTTATGACAAAAGCAACATCTTGAATTGTGTTTCCACCTTCTAGTTCTCCTATAATTAAAGATGCGATGTTTTCAGCAAATAGTATTAAAACAATAAAAGCTGCAATTGAGACAAACCTAATAATTTTTTTGCCCAGACGATAGGCTCGTACTTTGGCATCCATCATTCCTAATGTATTGTATTCTTTTATAATCTTACTAATTGCTGTCGGTAGTCCAACTGATGATATATCCAAGAAAATTACATATATATTATAAGCATAGGCATAAAGAGCACTTCCTTGGACTCCGATCATCGCATAAAAAGGAATTACATAAAGCATTCCTAAAATTTTTGTGATTACAATCGCCAAGGTGGCGATGATAGTACCTTCTAAAAAACCGCTTTTCTTCATTTTTAACCACTCATTCTTTTTCACTATAAACCACCATGGCTGAAAAACAATAAATTTGATCTTCTCCTTGGACTCCTATAGCGACTTGAAATTGTATGTCTATTATATCACTATTTCTGTCACTTAGAAAAGCATTTATTTTTTGCTCTAAATCTTTTTCTGTATTTTCATCAAAGCATTTGACCTTCATAAAACCATATCCTTTACTATCTTTAGTAAACCAAATTTATTGAAAACAATTTGTCGAATTTTGAAAAAAATGCTATACTTTTTATGGTGAAGGATATGAAATCAAGTGGATATTTTGTAATTGGAATCATTTTTCTTATTATTCTTTTTATTGTCGTTTCTTTTAAATTTAATGTTTATAAGATTACTTTTGTTGTAGATAATGAAATTTACAAAACAACCGAGGTAAGAAAAGATACTGCTTTAAAAGAAGTGCCAGTTCCTACGAAAGAGGGATATGCTTTTATTGGGTGGTATGATCAAAATGGAAATGTTTATGAAAATGGTACTACTATTACTGATGATATTATTTATTATGCTAGGTGGGCCACGATTGTAACAGATGAAAATGAAAACTGAGCTTTTTTACTTTAGCTCAGTTTTTTTATTTTACTAAAATACTTACAATTTTATTTGGAACATAAATGAATTTTGTAATTTCTTTTCCTTCAAGATATTTTTTTACTTTTTCTTGATCTAATACTTTTTCTTTTACAGAATTTTCATTGTCTTCTTTCGTTACTTCTACTTCATCACGGAGTTTTCCGTTAATTTGAATGCCAATCACTTTGGTTTCATCTATGATCAGCTTTTCATCATAAACCGGCCAAGAGATTTTGCAAAGTTGTTCTCCTAAAGCGTATTTTTCATTTAATTCTTCCGTGATATGTGGAGCGATTGGGTTTAATAATTCTAATAATAAACGATAGTCTTCTTTAGAAATACCCTCACCATACTTTTCATATTCATTTAACATAATCATTAAAGCAGCAATGGCTGTATTGTATTTCATAGAACTTAAGTCTTCTGTAACTTTTTTGATTGTTTTATTTGCTAAAACTTTATTCGTATATCCTGTTTTTTGATTTATCTTATCCCCAATTTTTATGATGCGATCCAAAAATCTCTTGCATCCTTTTAATGAATCAGTACTCCATGAAGCATCCGATTGATAATCGCCAATAAACATTTCATATACTCTTAATGTATCGGCTCCATATTCTTTTACAATATCATCTGGATTGATTACATTTCCTTTTGATTTGCTCATTTTTTCATTATTTGATCCTAAAATCATTCCGTGACTTACACGAACATCGATCATTTCTTTTGTTGGAACTAATCCAATATTGTATAAAAATTGAACCCAGAATCTAGCATAAAGTAGATGTCTTGCTGTATGTTCCATTCCGCCATCATACCAATTTACTTTTTTCCAATATTTCATTGCATCCATACTTGCAAATTCTTTATCGTTATGTGGATCCATATATCTTATGAAATACCAGCTTGATCCTGCCCAGTTTGGCATAGTATCGGTTTCTCTTTTTGCTGGTGCTCCACATTTTGGACAAGTTGTATTTACCCAATCGGTAATTTTAGCAAGTGGACTTTCTCCATTATCGGTTGGTTCATATTCGGCGACATCTGGAAGCAATAATGGTAAATCTTTTTCATCCATTGGAACCCAACCGCAATGTTCACAGTAAATCATTGGAATAGGTTCACCCCAGAATCTTTGACGAGAGAAAATCCAATCACGCATTTTATAGTTATTTACTTTTCGAGCTATACCTTTATCCACAAGTTTTTGAGTTATTTTTTCTTTGGCTTCAAGAACGGATAATCCTGTAAATTCTTCACTGTTAATAAGTTTACAATCTTTTCCTAAATATTCTTGCTTTTCAAAAGCATGATCTTTAATATCTCCACCACTTATTACCTCGATCATTTCAAGGTTATGAGCTTTGGCATATTCATAATCTCTTTGGTCATGAGCTGGAACTGCCATGACTGCCCCGGTTCCATAATCGCCTAAAACAAAGTCGCCTAAGAAAATAGGAACTTCTTTACCATTCACTGGATTAATTGCTTTGATTCCTTGTAAAATCACACCCGACTTATCTTTATTTAGATCGGTTCTTGCGAGAGCAGATTTTTTGGCTGTTTCTTCAATATATTTTTCTACTTCTTCTTTGTTTTCTACACGAGGCATTAATTCTTTAATTAATTTGCCGTCTGGAGCAATTACAAAAAATGTGATTCCATAAACCGTTTCGATACAAGTTGTGAAGATAGAAAATTTACCTCCTCCAACAATTTGGACATCCATTTCTACTCCAGTTGATTTTCCAATCCAATTGATTTGACCAAGTTTTACTTTTTCAGCAAAGTGTGTGTCATCTAATCCTTTTAATAAATCTTCTGCATAGCTAGCCATCTTTAGCATCCATTGTGATTTTTCTTTTTGAACTACTTCTGTTCCACACCGTTCACAAACACCACCGGCTGCATCTTCGTTTGATAGTACGGTTTTACATTTTGGGCACCAATTTACTGGCATGGTTGCTTTATAAGCCATTCCATGTTTATAAAATTGCAAAAATTGCCATTGGGTCCATTTATAATATTCTGGATCGGTTGTTGAGAATTCTCGACTCCAATCGAATGAGAATCCTAGATTTTGCATTTGATGCTTATACGTTTTGATATTTTCTTTTACTGCTTCTTTTGGATGGATATGATTTTTAATTGCGTATTGTTCAGCAGGTGCTCCAAAAGCATCCCATCCCATTGGAAATAAGACATTAAAGCCTTGCATCCTTTTCATTCTTGCCATTGCATCAACGGCTGTATAACTTCTGACATGTCCAACGTGAAGACCTGCTCCACTTGGATAAGGAAATTCTACTAAAATATAATAAGGTGTTTTTGTAGTATCGTTATTTTTTGCTTCAAAAACTTTTTCTTCTTCCCATATTTTTTGCCATTTTTTTTCTATTTCAAATGTATTCATTTTACTCTCCTCTTTCTTTGATATCCTTTTTTTATTAAATGCCTTCCATATATTTCATATAATGAATAAATGAGTGCAAATAATAAAACGAATCCGATCAAAAATTTCCAAATATATTCAATAGGTAACATGAATATAAAAGTGCCTATAAAAGAAATAATAAAAGCATCTATCAAACATATCCATAAAATCATTGATCTAACTTTTAAACTTTTTTCGTCTAAATCAAATTTGTTTACTAAATATTTTATCTCGCCAATACTTCTTTTTTTCTTAGATTTTACTTTCCACAGGTTAAAAGCATATAAAATAAGAAAAATAATAAGAAAAAAGATTAAAAACATAAAAATATTAAACCAAATTTCTTTTGTTGTCATAAGTCCTCACTTTCTAATAATTCATTCACAAAAAAAGATGATACCTAAAGGACGAATAAAAATTCGTGGTACCACCTTATTTTTTTCTCTATTTTGATAAAGGAGTCTTGCTCCTACTAGCATCCAAAAGCAAGTTCATAAGTTCTTTTTGATAAGTTCCACCTACTCTTATCTCTCTTTAAAAAAGAATACTTATTACTACTCTTTTTTCTTCGCTTTCTCTTGTATTATATGAAATATTTTATCGTTTTTCAATATTTTTTTACATTTTATGGATTTAAACGATTTGGCCCCCTAAATAAGAACTGTGTTTCTTTTATTCCTGAAAGATTTAAAAGTAACATTGTCAAGCGATCGACACCGATAGCAAATCCACCATGTGGAGGACAACCGTATTTGAAAAATTCAAGATAGAATTTCACATCCTCTTTTAAGCCTTTTTCATTAGCATTTTTGACAATTTCTTCATAACGGTGCTCACGTTGAGCTCCTGTTGTAATTTCCATGCCTCGCCAGATTAAATCGTATCCTTGTAATTCTCCTTTTTCATCTCTCATATGATAAAAGGCTCTTTTTGTCGCGGCAAATCCTGTGATAAAAATAAATTCATGGCCATATTTTTCCATTGCAAATTTGCTTGTTAATTTTTCTGCCTCAGCATTTAAGTCTCCTATATCTTCACTTGGAATTTGATAGTCATAACGTTCATGCAATTCCTTATATAAATCTTCTAGCTTTATTTTTGGAAAAGGTTTCGTTGGAATAATGACTTCTTTGCCAAAAACTTCTTTAATTTTTTCACCATATTTTTCTTTTACTTTGGTAAGACCAGCAATTAATAAGTTTTCTTCTAATTCCATTACATCTTCATAGGAATTAATGTAACTAAACTCGATATCAAAAGAAGTGAATTCTGTAGCATGGCGATTGGTATTTGAATTTTCAGCTCGAAAAGCTGGAGCAACTTCAAAAATTTTAGAAAGACCTGCAGCCATCGCCATCTGCTTATAAAATTGAGGAGATTGAGCTAAGTAAGCTAAGCGATCAAAATATTTTACTTCAAATACTTCACTTCCAGACTCACTCGCTGTTCCTAAAAGTTTTGGGGTATGTATTTCAGTAAAGTCTTGTTCATATAAAAATTCTCTCATTCCCATTACTAAAGTAGACTCTATTTGTCTTACAAGGCGATTTTTTTCATTTCGTAAATCGAGCCATCGATAGTCTAATCTCGTATCAATATTTACCCCATCTAAATTGTTATAATCAAATGGAAGAGGTTGTGCTTTAGATGTAACTTCAATTTTTTGAGGAATAATTTCCATTTGTCCTAGTTTTACCGCTTCATTTTTAAGCAATGTTCCTTCTACTTTAATTGTACTATCTACAGTTAAAGTGTTCATTATTTCTAAAAGTTTTTGATTTTTTTCTTCTGATTTTTCAATGGTCATTTGAACTTTTCCGGTGCTGTCTTTTAAAATGACAAACATCACCCATTTTTTGTCGCGAATGGAATCAACGAATCCACTGAAAGAAATTTCTTTTCCTAAATATTTGTTTAAATCTTGAACATAAATTTTTTGCATATTTTCCTCCTATTAAAATAAAAAGATTCTATCCATATAAGGACGAGTTTCCACCCGCGGTGCCACCTTATTTCATAGAATCTATGCTCTTTTTCTCTTAACGTGAGAAACCCGAATACTTCTTTTTTGGTGTCTTTCTTTTTTAAAGGATTTTTTGTTTTCACCAACCACAAATTCTCTTTGATCCTTTTTAAAAATACTCTTCCAAATCCATATTTATGCATATCATTTTAAAGAATTTTTTTTGATTTGTCAATTTTTTCTTTCAAGTTTTAAGTTTTTATTTGTTTGTAATTTTTCTAGTATTTGAGTCGTTATTTGATCTTGATCTTGTAATGTTTGCTCCTTTAGTTTTCTTTCTAATTGTTCTTGTACTTTGTTAAATTGTTCTTGACGTCTATTTAAAAATTTTAAATATGCCATATCTCTATCTGTTTTTTTCATAAACATTCCTAATATGATATAGTAGTTTGTAGAAAGTCTTCTAAATATAATTCTTGTTTTAAAATCTTTAACTTCTAATAAACCGCTTAAACGTTTGTTTTCTTTGAAAGCTTTGAAATTTTTAAAGGTACCATTTTTTATTGAAATAAGTAAGTTAGCAAAAGATGCATAATAATCTACCGGAATGTTGTCTATATCTTTTATAGCATAGCAATTTTCTTTGTCGCTTAACAAATATACAAGTTGATTTTCTGAAGTTTCTATTAAAGCTTTTTGCTTTTTTGGAATTGCACTTTTTATTTCTTTTTGATGTTTCAAAGCTTCACTTGCAAGTTTTAAAATTGTTCTCATTTCTTCTTCGCTAAAGTTGGCTTTTTTAAGTAATGCTTGAAATTTGTTTATATCTAAAGGCATTTTTATAATATTCTTTTACTTTTTCTTGAGCCATTCTTTCTTCTATAGAAATCTCTCTTTTCCGATGTTTCACGGATTGTTGTTTTTGTTTTCTAAATAACTGATTAAAAGCATTGGTATCATGATCTAAAAGAATTTCTACTGCTGGCAACAAATATTCTTTTGGTAAATAATCGATGGCTTCATTCGATAATTTTAAAAATGTTGTCGGATCCTTTTGCTCTTCTAGTACTTGAATCATTGTCTCTTGTAATTCTTTTAAAATCGTATTTTTCTTTTGTACTTCACTTTTTTTCTTCTGATTTATCAAAGTTAGTTTTTCAATACGTGCATCCATTTTTTGACAAATATCTAAAAAAGCTGGATAAAGTATTGCCAGTTGAATATTTCTTTCAAATATTTTTGAAGTGACATTTTGTTTACTTAACATACTTCCATTTAACATAATTTTTCGCTCATCTTCTTTTGAATATTCAGTATTTAACAGAATTATAAAGTTCAATAATTGAAACATTTCTTTGTTTTTTGGTTGTTCTTTTTGATACCATTTTAAATACTGAGCAAAAGCTGTTAATTCTTGTCCAAATATAAGTATATTTTCTTCTGTAATGTTTTCATCTATTTTATAATATTGTAAGATTTTAGCAAGTAGCCTTTTCGCCTCTGGTTTTAAAATCGCGGTGAGCAATAAAAGCTGTAAATCATGTATTCCATTTTTTTGGAAAGATTTTGCTAATATATTTATTATTTTAATTAAATTATTTTGTTCTTTAATATTTAATTGCTCAAACCTTTGAAAAATTTCTACATTATTTTGTCCTTGTTCATTATAAAAAATATCATTATTTGTGATGCTGATGGCAAGTTCAGAAATTTTTTCATAACTTCCAGGATATGTGGTATCATACATTGCAATCAAAAAATCTTCTGGTAATATTTCATATTCATTTGAAGATATTTCTTTCATTTTTTGGATGATATTTTGATAAAATATGTATTCATCTTCCTCTATAAAGCTATTTTTTTCGATTTCTTCTTTAGCATATTCAATAATTTCTTCTACAAGTTCTTGATCTATTTTTCTATCTTGACCCCCACCACATTTAATTTTATTTTTAAATTTTACCCAATTCTCATTAAAGTATTTTTTAACAATGCTTTTTACTTTTTGATCTTCTTTTTCTTGAATTTCTAAAGCAAAATCTTCTTTAGTTAACCATGTATTTTTTTTCATTTAAAAACCCCCATTCAAGGAGGTATTTTATCTGATTTTTCTTTTGCTGTCAAATTTCAGAAACATATTCTAAAAGACGAATAAACATTTTGACGAATTTGGCATCTAAACCGCGTGATTTTAATTTACGAATATTGATTCTTTTTCGTTTAACATCATCGTTGCCAAAAATAATTTGACCGATCATTTCCTTTAATTCTGTTTTTATTTGTAAATCGCTTATAATTGAATCGATGTCTTCATTAATTAAACGTACAGCATCAATTTCAATATCTTTTCCTTTACAATTAATGGATAATTGGCTTGTCGTTTTGACATTTTTTACCTCGACTATAAAATCGGTATCTTCTACATAACTGGTAGACGTATATACGTTTTTATCTAGGTATACGATTACTTCATCGGCTTTTCTTGTATTTCTAAAGCGAATTTTGTAATCTCTTGTATCTGGTATAATTCCACTTTTACCTTCTAACGGTCTTATAATTACTGTAAAATTGTTTTGAAGATAATTGTAATCGATGGCTGTTTCAATGTAATAGCCGTTTTCATTTAATCTTGAAATGCCATCGTCTTCATAAAGTCGATAGATGTTACTTTTTCCAGGAAATATATGAATTTCCATTTGTTTAGGTGGATTTGTTATGTTCCGATTTTGTTCTAAAACAGCTAAAGGAATAATTGAGCCGGATTTGGCAAACACTGGATAGTCTTCATCTTTAAAGAATGCCACATAATGTTTATCTCCAGGGAATTTTTTACCCGTTTTAAAATCATACCACATTCCTTCTGGCAGATAAATGTGAGCGATAGTCCGGTTCATAACTGGATCTTTTTTTTCAGTTATTGGAGCTACCAAAAGTTCTGTACCAAAATAATATTGATTTTTATAAGTAGGTTCATCATAAATTGCTGGGTTAGTATAATAAAGCGGTTCTATTAAAGGTAATCCTGTATGATGATATTTGTAAGCCTCGGTATATAAATATGGAATTAATCTATGTCTTAATGTGCAATAATCTTGAACGATTTTTAATGTTTTTACATCCCATTTCCAAGGTTCGCGTTTATAATATTTGCCGCCTTTTGAAGAAAGTCGAAAAATCGGGCTAAAACAAGCAAATTGAACAAAACGCATATACAATTCGGCTTCTTCCATGCCATACTCATATCCTCCAATATCATGACTCCACCAAGAAATTCCTTTGTTAGCTCCCATTGAGCTAAAATACGGTAGAATGTTTAAAGTGTCCCAAGAAACTAGAGTTCTTCCACTATACAAGGCTGGATATCTATGAGATGCGACTAACCCATTTTTAGCAAGTACCAATCCTCTTTTTTCATAGCTTCTTTTAGAATTTTCATAATGATATCTAGTTAGAGCTCTTAAAGTATATAAATCTTTTGGATTACTATAATCTACAAAGAAAAAATCTACTCCTTTATCTTCTAATGGTTTGATCAAATTATGAAAATAACTGTTTAAAATAAATTTATCAAACACATTAAATGGAATGGTACTTTTGTCGGTTAAATTTAAGCTTTCTCTAATTTCTTCATAGTGATCTTCATGAGGCATGATTCCTTCTTTTGGATCAATTTCCAATCCTAACCTTACTCCACGTTCATGCAAATATTTCGTTAAATAGGCTGGATCTGAAAACAAATTTCGATTAAATGTAAATCCTGTTTTATATTTTGTATAGTCTCTTGCATCTTTCAAATGCCAAAATTCTCCTAATACAATAATTGATAATGGAATGCCATGACGATTAAAATTGTTTAATAAATTGGTAATATCATTAAAATTATAGATCTCATTTTTATGCCACCATATTCCTAAAGCATAACGAGGAATAAGTTCTGGAAAACCTGTTAACATGAAATAATCTCTTAAACATAGGCCAAAATCTCTTCTATACATAAACACATAGAGATCGGTACGTGGGGTTTGATTTGGTATTAAAAATCCATCTTCGTTGATAATCATACTAGGGCTATCATCAATTGAAACAAATCCATCTACTGAATATAAGCCTTTTTGATAATCGGGTTTCGTTAAATCTATACCAAGACCGGATGTTTTAAAATTTCGAACTTCTTTATTTTTTGGAAACCAAGATTTGTCAGTATTTAAAAGCATGATTTCAATGTTTAAAGATTCAAAAGGTTTTTCTTTTTGATATTTTAGCATAAAGTATTTGGTGGTAATTTCAAGATAACGATCGTCTTCCACAACTTTAAAATCTGGAACTGGAAAATTTCTGTTTATCACTTGTTCTGTTAAGTCATCAAAAAAAAGACCATTTTTATTAAATTCAAGTCGAACTAAGCGTTCTGTTAGTACTGTAATACGATACTTTTGACCTTGAAAAATTGCTTCTTTTTTACTTTTCGCATTTTGATAATCCACGCGAAAATGTGAATCCATTTGATTATACATTTTTCATTACCCCAATCTATTACTTCTATTATACCATGAGAATTTATTCTTTTTCATTTTTTTAACGAATTAGAAGATAAGCTAAGAAAGCCCCTAAAGCTATGCAAGATACAATGATAAGTGAACCTTTTAAAAATCCTTCTTGATTTGTGATTTCTCTTTTTAAAATTCTTTGATTTTCTAAAGGCTTATTTTGATATTCCTCAAATAAATCTTTTCCTGTTCCTAATCTATAATAATCGAGCATGAAAGGATATTGATATTGGAAAAACAAGGCATCTTTTGAGATTTCATTCGGTATTCCCTCTAATAATTTTGTCGCTAAGAGTATATTTTGTTCATTTTTTGTTTTGGGAATTCCTAAATCATGGCGAAGAGAGAAATCTAATGCATACTTTTCTACTAGGCCTTCTGTTAAATTTTCAGAGAATTCTTCTTCTTTTTCACTTTTTTTCTCACTTATCTTTGGTGTGATTATGTAACGGAAAATTTCCCGAACTAAGATGTTTTTTTTAATTTCTTGTTCCATTTCTTCTAAAGATAATCCCATTAAATCTTCTTTATTTAAAAAGATGTGAACTTTTCCATCATTTACGGGTTTTTCATTTTCTTCTAAAACTACAAAATCTTCACTTAATAAATCTCTTAATCTTTTTTCATTTTCTAATCCTAATGAATCTTGATAATCTCTTAAAATGTGTAAGATAATTTGTTTGGCATATCTGTTTAATTCATTTGTTAGCATTTCTTTTGTCATAACACTTCTCTACTTTCCTTGTTTATTATATAATAGTCTTATTACTTTTTCTAGTAGGAGGTGTTTTAATTTATGTTTTCTTATACATTTGACAATAAAAGATATCATACTCTTAATTATTTTTATAAGCAGAAATTTGGTAAAAAAGTTTTTAAAGTAAGTTTAAATGCTGGATTTTCTTGTCCTAACTATAAAACCGGAGGCTGTATTTTTTGCTCACATCAAAGTGGGGATTTTGCTGGAAATCCTAAGGATGATTTATTAAAACAATTTGATGAAATTAAAACGATGATGGAACATAAATGGCCTGACAGTTATTATATCGGCTATTTTCAAGCTGCTACCAACACCTATGCTCCTGTTTCTGTTTTAAAAGAAAAATTTGAAACTATTTTAAAAATACCTAATGTGGTGGGACTTTCTATCGCGACTAGGAGTGATGCGATTTCACCTTTAGTTTACGATTATTTAGAAGATCTTTCTAAAAGGACATTTTTGACGGTTGAATTAGGTCTTCAATCGATTCATCCTAAAACCTTAAAATTTATTCGCCGAGGACATACTTTAGAAAATTTTCGAGATTGCGTTTTAGAACTGAAAAGAAGAAATATTTCTGTTGTTGTACATATTATTAATGGTCTTCCTTATGAAACTAAAGAAGATATGATCGAGACTGTTAAATATTTGAATGCTTTAAAAATTGATGGCATAAAAATTCATATGCTTCATATTTTAAAAGATACTCCTTTAGCTACCTATTATGAAAAAACCCATTTTCCAGTTTTAACAAAAGAAGAATATATTGATATTGTCTGTGAACAACTTAGATATTTAAGCCCTAATGTTGTGATACATCGAATTACTGGCGACCCTAAGAAGGAAGACTTAATTGCTCCGAATTGGCTTTTAAAAAAGTTTGTTGTATTAAATGATATTGATAAAGAAATGAAAAAAAGAGACATTTATCAAGGAGACTTAGTTTAAAGTCTCTATTTTTGTGATGAAAAATCCTTTAACGTACATTTCTATGGCTGCTTCTTCACTGATATTTTTTTCGATGTAATCCAGATATTTTTCTGTGAAAATATTTAAAGCTTTTTTAGGATTTGTCGATCTCATATAATCACAAAAGGAATTTGCACAGATTTTACTAATATTCGTAATTTTTTCTTTTTCAATATATTCTAAAAAATTTTGACTATTTATTCTCACTTCTTTTTCACTTGTAAGTTCTAAACCATAACTAGGTTTTATGGAAAGAACCAGTAATGCTAACATAATAAATCCAAACAAAAAAACATATTTTTTCATGACTACTCACCTATATGTAGTATGAAAAAAGAAATAAAAAAAAGAATGGTATTTTTTACCATTCGATGATTTGATAACCTGTCTTTACGAGCATTTCTCTTTGATATTTATAATTTTTACTTCGATATAAAATTTTTACAATTTTTCCTTCTTCACGTTTTTTATATGCTTCTTTGAAGACTTCTTGGGTTGATTCTTTTATAATATAGGCAATTTTTTCTTCTTCAGTCGGAACAACGAATCCTCTTTCTGTTAATAAAAGAATTAGTCTTTCAAAACCAATAGAAAACCCCGCGGCTGGAACAGAAATGTTTGCATATTTTTCTACCATTTTATCATATCGGCCGCCGCCTCCTATGGATGAGGCTAGATCTTCAACACCTATTTCAAAAATTGGCCCAGTATAATAACTCATTCCTCGTACTAAAGTTGGATCAAATACAATATGAGCGGATACACATGATGAAACGGTTTCCATTATTTCTTCTAGATTGTTTACAACTTCTTCTTCCATATTAAATTCTTGGCAAAAAGATTTTATGCTTTGAGCATTTTTAGTGAATAAATCTAAGTATTTTTTGACTTTTTCAACTTTAAAACCATTTTGTAAAAGCTCTTCTTCTACTCCCTCTCTACCAATTTTATCTAATTTATCTAATGAAATTAAGATGTTATCTAATTGCTCTAAAGGTAGTTCAGCATATTCCACCATTTTGGCAAGGATACGACGGTCGTTTATTTTAATTGTAAATCCTTTAAATTCTAATTTGGTTAAAAAAGTAATTACTGCGGTGATTAATTCTATTTCAGCTACGTTTGTTTTCTCGCCAAAAATATCTAAATCGCATTGCATAAATTCGCGAAATCTTCCTTTTTGTGGTCGATCTGCTCGCCAGACAAAACCGGTTTGAAAAGAACGGAACGGAGAAACTAATTCGTTCATGTTATTTGCATAGAATCTTGAAAGTGGGACAGTTAAATCATAACGTAATCCACAGTCTACTAAATCATTTGCTTCTTTGATATTTTCTAAATCTAGTTTAGCTCCTCTTTTTAAGATTTTAAAAATTAATTTTTCGTTATCTCCACCTTGCTTACTGGTTAAATTTTCAATGTGTTCTAGACAGGGAGTAGCAATAATTTCAAATCCAAATTTCTGATATGTTTCTTTCATTACTTTTAAAACATATTCCCTTAATTTCATTTCTTCTGGATTAAAATCTCTAGTTCCTTTTACTGGGGTTTTAATAAATGTCATTCTTTTTCCTCTTTTCTAATTTTTGAATTTTTTCTTGATCTTCTTTTGCAAAGCACACTCCGAAATCACGATGATTTTGAGCAAGAATTGTTTCGTTGTTATATGCTGTAATAAAATAACCGTTTATTCCTTTTTGAATGTCGACAATCCTATAATGGTCTGGAACTTTTTCCATTAAGCTCTTATTAAAAGGTACAAATATTTCTATGTAATGTTGATGTGGTAAAAAAATTTGAAACTCTTGATAAGTTTGATATGTTTTTTTTAATTTATTCCGCAGTAAAAGCTTTTTCAGATGCAAAAGCATTCTATTTTCTTCTAAACTCATTTTATTAAAAGTAAAACGCGGTTCAGATAAAAAGATTTCTTCGGCTTCTTTTCTTTCATCCCGAAAAATCACCACTTCAGTCGG
This sequence comes from uncultured Bacilli bacterium, assembly GCA_944350145.1. Taxonomy (GTDB): domain Bacteria; phylum Bacillota_I; class Bacilli_A; order RF39; family UBA660; genus Ventrenecus. The sequence goes on along the minus strand of CALVOC010000004.1, from coordinate 8,142 downwards.
ATTAATAAAAAGCGATCTTCCATAATATTTGGTTGCTAATTTTTCTTTCTTTCCATAGTAGACAACCTTTTCTGTTGTAATATCTTCTCCTGGATTCAAATAAATTTTATTTTTAGATACTAGCATATTTCTGCCCCCAAACTTTTTTTATTATAACAAAAAAAAAAGAAGAAAGCTACTCTTCTTATTTTACTTCGATGTATTTTCTAGTATCTTTTTCTTCTTTTTTAGGAATAACAATTGAAAGTGTTCCGTGTTCGAATGAAGCTTCAATATTATCTTCTTCAATGTCGCCTAAATAGAAACTTCTTTGATATTTTCCATAAACTCTTTCACGACGAAGATATTTCTTTCCTTCTTTTTCTTCATCTGCTGTTTTTTTCTCAGCGGTGATTGTCAAATTTCCTTGATTGCATTCAATTTTAATTTCATCTTTTTTGAATCCTGGAATATCCATTTCAATATGATATTTTTGATCTTTTTCATAAATATCGCATCTCATTTTGTTTTCATCTCCTTCAAAAAAGTGATTAAATAAATCATCAAAATAATAATCTCTTGGTACTAATTTCATCTTTATCATTCCTTTCACAATTATCATTATACTCTTTTTTTAGCACTTGTCAAGTATGAGTGCTAATTTTTTTTAATTTTTTTTCACTTTTATAGAATATATTTTTCTACTTTATACAGGAATGGCATATAATACGATTTCAGTTGGAAAAATAGGACCTCCGTAATAACGTAAATAGTAGACATAATTTAAATTTAATCTTTCCAAATATTCATACAATCTTATTACATCTTCATAGCCATGATAAATGGATAAAATAAGTTTTGAATGATCTTTTGCTAAATGCTTTTCACTTCCCTGCAACGCATATAATTCTGAACCTTCAATATCCATTTTTAAAATGGTTATTTTGTCTTTTATATCTTCATCTAATGTCGTTATGGTTAAGTCGCCTATTTCTTCTTTTGCTACCTGATTTGAAGAAGCATTGGTTTCATGGTAATTGATTATTCCTTTTCCTATTTCATTAAAAACGGCTTTTTGACAGTAGATAATTCTTGGGTTACTACTCAAATTTTTTTTAAGCTCTTGCATACTTTGATCTGTCATTTCATAGGCATATATTTTTTGATATGCGTTTTTTCCATAATTTTTTATAAACGATTCGATCGTATCGCCTGTGAATGCTCCAAGATCTACAAAAATTTCTTTTTCGCAACTAGGGATTATGTCTAAATCAAAATAATGTTCATAACAATGTTCTATAACTTCTTCTAAATTTTTAAAGTCATAATTATACCAATTGTTTAGAATTGCATATAAAGTTTTTTTAGAACGATAATCTTGTAATTTAAAGTATAGTTCTTGGAATTTTAAAAATTTTTCTTTTAAAAGATGACTCACTTTTTGAATGGTATCATAGTCATTTTCTGTAGGATGAAATGATCCCCAAAAAGAAAATTGATCTAAAAATGCACTGATGTTTTGTTGAGTTTCTACTGGAACTAATTTTAATTTTTCTTTGATATGTTCATAAATTTCCACTTCTGAAAACAACTGGATTTCTTCTATTAATTCTTGAAATTTTTTATCTATATAATTCATTTTCTCACCTATATACAGTGTATTTTTGGGCCTAAAAAAAATACCTATGTAGGTATTTATTCTTGAATTTTTTTAAATATATCTTCTACAGGTGTTGTAGGATCATCATCAATGTTTGGAAGTAAATGCATATGAAAGTGTTTTACTTTTTGCTTTTCACCATAGTTATAACTCACGGTCATACTTTTTTTATCTAATTTCGCCATAATCATTGGAGTTAATTTTTTAGCTACAGCATTTATGTGTGTTAATATTTCTTCATCTAATTCCATTATATCTGTGTAATGCTTTTTAGGAATTAATAGAACATGCCCATCGCAGTAGGGATCAATATCCATAATTCCTATAATTAAATCATCTTCATAGATTTTTCTTGAAGGACTTTCTCCTTTAACAATTTGACAAAAAATACAATCCATACTTTTTCTCCTTTCTTTGATATTTTATTCATTAAAAAATACTTGTTCTATTCTATTTTCCGTATTTATTTTCTCTTTTAAAATTATGTATGCCATTTTATATAAATTTGCCAAACATCCTTTATACTACAAACATTATACAATTTCTTATTCATCTTAAATTATATTTCTTTCATTAATTCAGTCAATGCTTTTTCTTTTAATTTTTTGGTGTAAATTATCATGTCTTCAAAATTATTTTTCACTTTACAACTTTCTATAAATTCATTAATATCATAGGGTTTTGCATAAAATTTATCTCTTTTTTCTATTAAATATTCAATTACTAGCGAATTATATAATCTAACGGTATCTTCATGAACAACAGGAGCAATTAATGACATATATTTTTCTTCCCATTTGCTATTATCTATATGCCGAAAAAGATTTACTGTTTCATTATTTATTTGCTGTGTTTTATTTCTTATTAGAGTAACTTCTAATAGCCAATACTTCCCTGGGCCTAATACTTCAATATCTCCAGTTTTTCCTGGTGCATGAGAAATTGGCATCCCATAATCATCTGTTTTATAATTCGGATTTACGGAATATTCATTACCATAAATTAAATATACTAGTAAAGATATATAAAACTCAAATTGCAACGGTTCATCAATATATTTGAATTTCTCATTTCTTTTTTTCGTAAAACATAAGTTTTGAATATCTTCTAAAAGTTCTTCTTTAGTAACATTGTTTTCTTCAATAATTTTGCTTAAAACAACATTGTAATCTACAATATGAAAGACTTCTTTTCTATTTTTTTCAATGAGCAACATTTCATTTCTAGTTATCTGGTTGATTTTATTAAAATAAGCAATATCTACATTTTTTTCTTTTTTTGTAAGTTTATAATCTAATTTTAGCAAGCTATTAATATAATTTAAATTTCTTTGATTTAATTCAATTAATGTGATTCCTTTATTAAGGATGTTGACAAATCCAGTAATTCTTAACATTCTTAAAACCACGTCTGGATAATCTCCTAACACAGTAGATTTTTTATTTATTTTTCCATATATTTTTTCTAGATAAGAATATACTGAATCTGGAGTTGGAAATTTATTATTTTTTATTATTTTTATAAATTCATCCACATTACCATCTTCACTAAAAAGAGAAATTATAAATTGATTATAACTTAATTTTTTGTTTTCAGAATCCAATTTTTTTAATACTTTTATAATAAACCTAAAATAATTGAAATCATTTAAAACATTTTTATATGGAGATCTTCTGTTATACTTAATTGCTTGAATTGAAAAAGCTTCTTGGGCATCAATTTTATTTTCTATAAATTTTAATCCAACATCTCCAATTTTAAAAGGCTTATTATATCTTGCATAAACAAATCCAAATTCCGATAAAGTTCGCATATATGTCCAAAATCTTGACTGGTAGCCTTTTGGAAAGCCTCCATCGGCTTTTCTTGTTGAATTAATCGAAATTACTGAATTATAAATTTCTTCTTTTGTAGAATATTTTGATAAATCGAAGTCTGGACTCGTAACAATTCCATTTTCATACATTCCAGAAACTATGGTTAATAAATTTTCGTCATTTAATACGATGCCTTGATAGTCTTGCATATATTCTAATATTCCTTTATATCTTTCTGGATTTCTTATGGCTGTTTCAAAGGATAATTGTTTATATTTTGGATCTCTTTTTCTTTTCTTATTTTTCATAATTAGTAACAAACACCTCCTTAGAATTTACTTTTATGGTATTATCATTAAAACTTATATAATTGCTTGTCAGTTCATATGCATGATATTTTTTAGACCAGTTTTTAAATATCTTGTTTTCTTTTCCTTTATGATACATCAAATTTGTGATTCCAAATCTTATTCCTTTTTTATCAAGATCATCTAATAATTTGTATAATTCTTTTTCTTTTTGTTCATCCCATATTTTATTGTACTCACTTTCACTAATTAAATATGGCGGATCTAATAAAACATAATCATTCTTTCCTATTTTTAATGATTTAATAAATTCCTGATAATCCATATTAAAATAGTTTATATCAATTTCTTTTATATAATCAAAATAATAATTTAATGAATTATATACGTTACTATTAAAGTCAACGTTTCCTACAGGCAAATTAAATTCGCCTTTTGCATTAAACCTTGTCATATGATTAAATCCATAGATGAGTAGTAAATACAATTTCATAGTATCTTTTTTATTTTTATTGTAATCATTTCTTAAGTTTAAGTATTGCTCTTTATTGTATTTAGCATAGTAGGTTTTTTTATATTTCTCTTTTAATTCTTCTGGAACTAAATGGCCATTGTATGAACATGACAGTCCATAATGTTTTATAATTGAAAAAGCTTTTTCAAAAAATTTATTCTTATCTTTCGCATAATCATGTAACAATTTATGAATACGTATAATTGCTGAATCAATATCATTTACATAATAATGATTTGCCTTCACATTTAAAAAAGAACTTCCTCCTCCTACGAATGGCTCTATATAATTATCTATTTTAGTTGGCATGTATTTTTTAATTTCTGGCATCAACTTATATTTATCTCCTACATAAAATAACGGAGATCGATAGGAAATTTCTTTTTTAATATTCGGTTTTACTTTAGTAATAAATATGAATTCTTTATGATCATTTAATTCGGTTTTACCTGTAGTAAAAGCTTTATATTTTTTCTCATATATTTTTGTTTTTCCTTTACTCGATAAAATTGTTCTTATTTCTTCAAGAGTAATCTTATTTTTTGATGAATGACTTTTAGAATCATATGTATTATTATAGGATACAACAATATATTTGGCTTGTAAATTTTGAATTAAATCATTAAAAACAATTGGAGCAGATGATTTACAATATTCAGACATATTTTCTTCTTTAGGTTTCATTGCAACTCCATATAACTCCGGTTTTTTCCATTGGGCTATATTTTCTAATACATGATAAAATCTACTATATTGGCGTGAATTATAAGGAGGATCAATATAAGCTATATCACATTTAATTTCTTTTACTAGCTCATTAGAATCTTTTCTATAAATTTCTACTAATTTTTTTTGATTGTATTTTCTAGGTTTTATTAAGTCAAACACGAAAGATTCTTTTATCATAGTTCCTTTTCTGTAAGCATCATAATGACCACAAGTATTTGCCACTTTATCTAACGAATATAATAAAGAGGAAATTAAAATTGTATATTCTTTAAAATTTATTTCTTTATTCTTATATTTTTTTTCTATATCTTCTCTTATATATCCTATTTTTTTGGCATCGTTATTATTAAAATATTTATTTCCAAAATTTGTAGATACATAATTTTCTTGAATTTTAGATGCTTGAATTTCTAAATATTTTTCTTTTATTTTGTTCAATTTTTTAGAATCATATTCTTCATTTAAAAAGAAAGCATTAAAGATAACATTACTTGAGTATAAGAAATCATTTAAAACAATTCTATTGTAATCATCAAATAAATAGTCAGATACACACCCTGTACCAGCGAAAACATCAAAAAACGAATGACAATCAGGACAGTTTTCTTTAAGCAATTTTGAAATCCAATCCATTAGTTTAAATTTATTCCCTGTATATCGCCTATTTTGTATTTCAAACATTCATTTCTTACCTCCTTTTTTTATTATCATTTCAGATCAAATCTATGCATAATTATACCATAAGTTTTTTTATTTTTCTTATTTCTTGATCTAGAAAAACAAAAATTTAATAAAAATTTAACCTTTTTAAAAAAAGATTATTTTTTATTTTATTGCAAAAAAAATGGAGCTTTATGGCTCCAGGGGAGTCAAATAAAATTAGTCATATAGGTTTATAAAGATTGGATAATTTCTTATAAAATAAGGTTTTTATTTATATTTCTTTTTAACTATATAATGACTACCTTTTTAAATAAACATCATAATTCAAATATATATTTGTTTATATGAAATCGGAACTAATGCTCAATGTTAGATTATATAAATTATTTAAAATAAAAGGATGATTCTTTTTTTGTTGCATTAATTTTAGATTATATTATTCTGTTTTAAAACATGACGGCATTAGAAACTTTACTTGGAAAGATATCAATTTTAAAAATAAACCTTTATCTATTAATAAACAAATAACTAATCAAAGTGTAACTGTTAAATGATTTTTTCTTTTAAAGTTGTTAATTTAATTGGCAATTTAAATGAAAAAAGCCGGGAACCAATTGGTCCTAGCAATTATTTTTTCACAGTTATGTATTTTTGATTTCTTGCATTAATGCTCTTCTTATTTGTATACTCAAGCATACCCGCTTTTAACAATGGTTTAATAATACTATCTGCAACATATGTTTTAGATGACAATCCTACATACTCCCTTATTTCCTTAGATGACTTTGGTATCTTACAATAATTTAAAACTTTTTCTTTTAATTCATCTATTGTAATGTGTGTCATACTTTGTGCACCTGTTTGTGCACCTGTTTGTGCACCTGTTTGTGAATTTTCAGCAACAGAAGTATTTCTAAATATAACTTTAAAGCTATCTCTTTCTTCATAAAACTCTGGTTCTGGTAATCCATATTTCTTCATTTCTCTTTTCATTGTTGGTATTCCAGAATGCCTATTTTCAATTACAGATCCTTTTTCTTCTAAAATTCTTACAATTGTAGGATTTCTAGATTCCATAGTTGTAGCTGTTCCTAATTTTTCTAATTTATTTGTACCATATAGATTACCAGGATTAATAATTTCTATTCTATCGTTATACATATTTACTGATATATATGCATTTTCTGTTTGAGTACTATAATCTCTATGAATCAATGAATTTGCTACAGCTTCTCTTAATGCTTCCATTGGGTATTCAGTTCTATTAATTCTTTCACCATTAGAATTAATAATCACACTTGTTTTCATATTTCTTCTTAAAAAATTCATTGTTCCTTCAAGCATTTCTTCTATTGTTCCTTCAATTCTTTTATTATCAATAAATCTTTCACCAAATTCTCCTGTATCTCCAAGCTCATTTCCAGGAACAACAACACACGCAACAAACAATTGTGGATAAAAGCTTTGAGGAAACTCACCAAATATCATTGTACCTGCTAATGTTGGATATACTTGATTATCACTTGTGTCAATAATACCACATAATTTTAAGCTTTTTTCAAAATCATTTTTTGCAAAATGAGGTTTTTCTACCTTTACTTTATCAATATAATTATTTAAGTATTCATTATTTAAATCATCTATTGTTGCACCTCTGGTAGGCCTCTTATCTTCAAATATATGATCATTATAACTCTGAAGAGAATATATTTCATAATCAGTCATTGGTTCATCTCTATCGCCTATTCTTGTAAAGGATCCTTTTTGTAATCCTTTTGGTTTGTAGTAACAAGGCTTTTTATTTTGAGCTATTTCATCTATTTTTACAGCTAATAATTTTTTTCCTTCATAATCGAATGGTAATATATCTGGTCTAACCGCTGGTTCCATGGAATCACTGCACATTGAGGATACTTGCTTTTGTAAATCATTTAAGTCATAAACACCATCTATACTAAATTTATTTTCTTCATTTATTCCAAATATAATAATTCCACCATATTTATTAGAAAAACTTGAAAAAGTATCATAACATTTTTTAGGAAAACCTTCTAGAGCCTTTTTTGCTTCAATTTTATTAGTTTCTGTTTGATATTTTTTTAATTCTTCAATAGCATTTATTGCTTCAATTTTTTCCAAGTAAACCATCTCCTTTTAAATATTATACTATATTTTTATTATCATCTCTAATTGTTTTGTCTTTATAACCAAATTCAAATACATCATCATTTGAGACTTTTTCAAAATTCCTGAACGTCTAAAACATATTTAAAATGACATAAATCTTTTAAAGCAAACAAAAATGGAGCCTTATGGCTCCTTCAGGGGGTTTGTTAGGTACACACTCAGAAGTGATCGTGAATATGTACCGGCATAGCGTTTATAGCTATGCTATATAAAGCATATTATGTTTTTGAAATTTTGTCAATTAGTAAAATCTAATTTGTCGACAATTTCTTGATACTTTTTATC
>CALVOC010000003.1 GCA_944350145.1 uncultured Bacilli bacterium | reverse complement strand
AGAATTAAATGGATATTATTTTGTAATGCAAGTTGAAGCTAACAAAGAAATAATTCAAGAATTTGATCGTAAGATTCGTTTGGATGAAAATGTTTTAAGACATTTAATCATTCGTCAAGAAGAGGAGTAAAAAATGAATAAAGTTATATTGATTGGTAGATTGGCTAGAGATCCAGAAATGCGTACTACAGGAAGTGGTATTTCTGTAACTCGTTTTACGGTTGCTGTTTCTCGTCCTTTTAATCCTCAAGGAGGACAACCTCAAACAGATTTTATTGGGTGTGTTGCTTGGCGTAGACAAGCTGAAAATATTGCTAAGTATTGTACCAAAGGTTCACAAGTTGCAGTTGAAGGTAGAATTCAAACTGGAAGCTATGATGGTGCCGATGGTCAGAAGCATTATACAACAGATATTGTCGCGGATAATGTTACGTTCTTGGGCTCTAGAAATGCTTCTATAAGTGATGCTTCAAATTATGATGCTGCAAGCTTTGTTCAACCAATGCCTAGTTATGAGGAAAGTCAAAATATGCCAACTGCAGATGTAAGTGAAGATCCATTTAAAGATTTTGGTGAAGAAATTGCTTTATCTGACGATGATCTACCGTTCTAGGAAAGGAGATTTATAAAAGATGGCTGAATTTAGAAGAAAAAAGAAAAAAATATGTCAAATGTGTGCCGGTAAAAGTGTTGATTATAAAGATGTTATGATTATTAATAAATACATTAGTGAAAAAGGTAAAATTTTACCAAGACGTATGACTGGTGCTTGTGCAAAACATCAAAGACATATTGCTCAACAAATTAAATATGCAAGATTTATGGCTTTAATTCCATATGTTAAATAGGATACTTGTTAAAAAGTATCTTTTTTTGTTATACTTTAGAAGAGGTCCATTGTTTTTTTGAAAAAAATTATATATAATAAGGACGTTTCTAAGGAGGCTTTGGTGGATGAAAGTTATTTTATTAAAAGATGTAAAAGGTCAAGGAAAAAAAGACGATATTATTAATGTTAGTGATGGATATGCTACAAATTATTTAATTAAAAATGGTTTAGCTGTTTTAGAAACTAAAAAAAGTAAAGAAGTTTTAGATCGTTCTTTATTAGAAAGACATTTAGAAGAGGAAGATCGTGTTAAGGAATTTCAAAATATTCAAAAAGAATTAGAAAAAAAGCAAATTGTTTTTCATGTGAAAACGGGAAAAGAGGATCGTGTTTTTGGAGTTGTTTCCACAAAACAAATTAGTGATGAATTGAAAAAAATGGGATATTCTATCGATAAGAAATGTATCAAAGTGGATCATCCTCTTGATTCTTTAGGAACTCATGAAGTTACAGTTGAACTTCATAAAAGAGTTATTTTTAAAATTAAGATTGTCTTAAAAAAGTAGGTGATAAGTATGGCATCAAGAGTAATGCCTCAAAATTTAGAAGCTGAAATGAGTGTGTTAGGTGTAACTTTTTTAAATCCATATGCAATGGAAAAAATTATGGAAAATTTGACAGAAGATATGTTTTTTAGTGATGCTCATAAAAAAATCTTTGCTGCTTTAGTTTCTTTATATAAAAGCAATACACCTATTGATATTACTACTGTAAAAAATGAACTTGATAAGCAAAAAAATTTGAATGCTATAGGTGGAATTGAGTATTTAAGTGAAATAATTGACTCAGTGGCTACCAGTGCTAATTTGGACTATTACATAGAAATTGTTAAAGATAAAGCCACTCGAAGAAGACTTATAGATACAGCTACCAATATTGTAACAGATGCGTATGATGAAGAAGAAAATTTAACAACTTTACTTGATTCTTCTGAGCAAAGGCTTTTAAATGTTATAAGAACTCGTAAAACGAGTGAATTTAAACCTATTACTGAAGCTTTAAGGGAAGCTCATGAAAATTTGGAGCGAATGAGTAAAAATAAAAGTGCTGTTACTGGTTTAACTACTGGTTTTAAAGATTTAGATAAGGCTACTGCCGGACTTCATGAGGGAGAACTTATTATTTTAGCTGCTCGTCCTGGTATGGGAAAAACTGCTTTTGCTTTAAATATTGCTACAAATGCTGCGATGAGTACAGATAAAGCTGTTGCTATTTTCAATTTGGAAATGAGTGCTGAACAACTTGTTAATCGAATGATTAGTTCAGTGGGACAAATTGAAGGTGAAAAGTTAAAAACAGGTATGCTTAATGATAACGATTGGAAACGATATACGGAGGCAATGAGTGAACTTGCTGATACAAATATTTATATCGAAGATGATGCTTCTGTAACGGCTCCAGAAATTAAAGCTAAATGTCGAAGGTTAGCTTCTAGTCCAAAAGGTTTAGCTTTAGTTGTTATTGATTATTTACAGTTAGTTACAACGGGTGGTCGTGTGGAGTCTAGACAGGTTGAAGTTTCAGAAATTTCTCGTGCTTTTAAAACGATGGCTATGGAACTTAAAGTGCCAGTTATTGCACTTGCTCAGTTATCTCGTAATGCTGAAAGACGTGAGTCTAATCAACCCAGACTTGCTGACTTGCGTGAATCTGGTTCAATCGAACAAGATGCTGATTTGGTTTTGTTTTTGAATCGACAAGATTATTTTGAAAATAAAACTGCAGAAAATAAAAGTAATATTGTTCCGGTTGATGTTATCATTGCTAAACATCGTCGTGGTAGTACCGGGTTATTTCAAATTTTGTTTGAATTAAATAAAAGTTGCTTTAAGGCTTATACACCGATGGAAGAAATGTAATTAGGGAGTTTTTAAAATGTTAGAAAAGAAATTTACAGAAACAGATTTTGTGAAATTGCTGTTTTGGTTACTTATTAAAAATGGCATTTATCAAGTCCATGAAATGGATTTAAAAAGAAAATTATATTATTTTTTAGAGAATCCAGAATTTAAAGAGATTTTTCAAGATGTTCATAAGTCAAGTGATCCATCTGTCTTTGAGGCTGACATTTCTAAAGGTTTAATTCATGAAAAATATACGACTGGAAATGTTCTTTGGGATTCTAAACATCCAGAGATTTTGTATTTGATGTATCCGATGAATATGGATTTATCTTTATATGAAAAAAAGTTGAGTAAGAATGGTTTTATTTTAATGAAACGTCTTGCTTATGAGTTGGCTTTACAAAGAAATATCGAATTTAATAGTGAACATGAACTTCATTTGTATTCTACAAATCCTAATCAATTTTATACATTAGCTTATGGGATGCTTGAAGGAAGAAATGTTAGTTTAGAACTTATTTCAGATGGAGATGTAGAATATAAAAATTTTTTGAGTCAGAAAGATTTATATGAGAGTCCATTTTATCAACAAAAGCCAATTCAAGATGCTTTAATGGCTGAGGTTTCTTTAAAAAATTCTAGTTATGCTATTTTAAGAGAGATTCGTGATCAACAGATTCAGTTTGCAAACGTATATACTCATATTTTGTCAGATTATAAATTAAGAAAAATTAGAAGATACGCTAATACCTTATATGAATCAAATGAACATTTGGCTTTAAAAGGTGAACCTTTTGTTCGTAAATTGGAATTGAAATAAGGGAAAGTTCATTTTACGAACTTTCTTTTTTATGATATAATGTTGAAGGTATTTAAAGGAGTGCTTATGAAAATTCGTGATAAAATTCTTTTAAGTGTTGTTACAGTTGTAATGGTAATTCTTTTTGTTTGTGTAGGATTTTCTAAACAAAATTCTACTCCTAAAAATGTTTATCAAGTTTATTTAGATGGAGAAAAGCTTGGTTTAGTTGCTGATAAAAATGAACTTTTAAATTTGATTAATGAAGAACAACAAGATATTAAAGATACCTATCAAGTTGATCAAGTCTATCCGCCTAATGGTTTTAATATTGTAGAATATGTTACTTATGATGAAAACGTTTCTTCGGCAAATGATATTTATGAAAAAATTAAAGAAAAAAGTGATTTTACGATTGAGGGATATTTGGTTACTATTTCTTCACCTGCAACAGAAAATGAGGAAGAGAAAGTAACTCAAATATCGGTTTTAGATGATGATATTTATTATGAGGCCGAACATAAGTTTATTACTACTTTCGTGGATGAAGATGATTATAATGCTTATATTAATAATACTCAGGAGGAAATTACTGACGTTGGGTCTATCATTAAACATATGGAATTTGAAGAGACTATAACTATTAAGCAAGCATATATATCTGTTCATGATAAAATTTTTACAAATGCTGATGAATTAACTCAGTATTTACTATATGGTACAACTGATCCTATTCAAAGTTATATTGTTCAAAAAGGAGATACTTTAGCTTCAATTGCAGAAGCGAGTAAGTTAAATGTGCGTGAACTTTTAATTGCCAATCCTAAGTATCGTGGAGAAAATGCAGTTTTAGCTATTGGTGATAGTTTATCTAATGGGGTTATCAATCCTATTTTAACTTTATATCAAGAAGTACGTGTTACAGAAGATGTAGAACAAGCTTTTACAAAAACCACTGTAGTAGATGATTCTATGAAAAGAGGAACAAGTAAAGTTACGCAAGCTGGTGTAACTGGTTTGGAGAGAATTACCCAAGAAGTTCGAGTTATTAATGGTGAACGTGCTCAGGATGCAACCGTGATTAGTAGTGTTACTATAAGAGAATCTGTTGATGAAATTACTTCTGTTGGTCCTTCCTATAGCGGTTGGGTTAGTCCTTCTCATGGAGATTATATTGAAACAGGTATGTCTTGGTCTTGGCCAACACTTACTCCATATATTATTACGACAAATTATGAGTGGCGTTGGGGAGAATTCCATAATGCTTTGGATATTTCTGGGCCTGGGTTTAATTCTCCGATTTATGCTGCTCAAGATGGTGTGGTTGTAGAGACAAATGCTTCATGTGCAAATTATGGCTGGTATGGTAGTATGTGTGGAATGAGTTATGGAAATTATATTATCATACAGCATTCTAATAATATTTATACCATGTATGCTCATTTAACTACAAATTTGGAAGTATCTGCAGGTACGCGAGTTACAAAAGGTCAACTTATTGGACATATGGGTAGTAGTGGTTCTTCAACCGGAGCTCATTTACACTTTGGATTATCACAAGGATCTCCAATGCAAGGCGGGAAATGGTATAATCCTTGGAGTTTATATCGATGAAAGCAGTAGTTTTGGCAAGTGGAAGTGAAGGAAATTGCACTTTCTTTTCTTCTAGAGATGTTCGTATTTTAATTGATATAGGAAAGAATGCAAAATATATTAAGGAAAAAATTAAAGAAATCGATGAAGATCTTGAAGCTATTCAAGCTATTTTGATTAGTCATACTCATGATGATCATGTTAGTGCTTTAAAAGTTTTTTTAAAAAAATTTCATCCTCAAGTTTTTGTAACAGAAAAAATGTTTTACGATTTGGATTTTTTAAAAGATTATGAAAATGTTGTTATTTATGATGATGATTTTTATATTGGAAATATTGCTGTCAAAACTATTCGGACGAGTCATGATGTAACAGATTCGAGAAATTTTGTTTTGTCGGATGGTATAAATTCGTTGGTTTACTTGACAGATACAGGGTATTTAAATCGAAAATATTTTTCTGTTTTGAAAGATAAAAATTATTATTTGATTGAAAGTAATCATGATATTCAAATGCTTATGGATGGACCTTATCCTAAATGGCTTAAGCAACGTGTTTTGGGAACTCTTGGCCACCTTTCAAATAAGGATAGTAGTTTTTATTTAACTAAGTTGGTTGGTGAGAATACAAAGAAAATTGTGTTAATGCATTTGTCTCAACATAATAATACTGAAGAGAAAGCTTTAGAAACTTTTTTTCAAACTTTTAAAGAGTATGAGATGGATTTTAAAGATGTAGTGTGTGCTAAACAAAATGAAATAACGAAGGTGTGCGATGATAAAGATTTTGTGTGTCGGTAAGATAAAAGAGAACTATTTAAAAGAAATGATTGAAGATTATAAAAAGAGAATTTCTAAGTATCATAAAATAGAAGTTATTGAGGTTCGTGATGAGGATAATTTAGAAAATGAAAAAAATCATTTGATGCCTTTTCTTTCGCCTCGTGATTATGTAATTACATTGGAGATTTTGGGAACTTTAATGACTAGCGAGGAATTTGCTAAAAAGATTGATGAGACTTTTTTGACTCATTCAAATATCACTTTTGTGATTGGAAGTTCATTGGGGTTGCATGATGAAATCAAACAAAGAGCCGATATTGCAATTTCTTTTTCAAAATTTACTTTTCCACATGGATTATTTCGAGGAATTTTGCTTGAGCAAATTTATCGGGGTTTTAAAATTTTGAATCACGAAAGTTATCATAAATAGTTTAGGAGTGAAGGTTATGATTGGAAATGATTGGGATGAAAAATTAAAAATTATTTGGGAAAGTTCAGGCTTTCATAAATTTATGGACGTAGTTAATCATGAGTATGCTACTAAAACTATTTTTCCGCCTCATGATCATATTTTTGAGGCTTTAAAATTAACACCTTATCATAATGTGAAAGTTGTTATTATGGGACAAGATCCATACCATGGTGTAGGTGAAGCTCATGGTCTTTCTTTTTCAATTCAAAAAGGTGTAAAGATTCCTCCTTCTTTACAGAATATTTACAAAGAACTTTACGATGATTTGGGAATTCCACCTCGTAGTGATGGAGACTTGACGGGATGGGCTAAGGAAGGCGTTTTACTTTTAAATGCAGTTTTAACTGTGGTAAAGGATACTCCAGCATCTCATCGTAAATTAGGTTGGGAATTGTTTACCGATTATATTATTAAATTGGTAAATCAAAAAGATACACCCGTTGTTTTTATTTTGTGGGGGAATTTTGCTAAAGAAAAAGCTAAATATATTACGAATCCCATTCATCACATTATTACTTCACCTCATCCTAGTCCTTTTTCAGCTAGATATGGTTTTTTTGGAAGCAAACCTTTTTCTAGAACGAATGAGTTTTTGAAAAAAGATGGATTAAAAGAAATTGACTGGAGTAGAAAAGAATAGATGATTTGTCAAAAATTGTCTTTTTTTATATTCTAGCTAAGCGATCTTTTATTCTTTATGTTATACTTTAAGAAGGTGATGTTCATTGAATTTTTATCGTGAAAAGGTGGAAGATGTTTTGAAATATTTTCTAACATCCAAGACGGGTCTTACAAAAAGTGAAGCAAAACGAAGATTAGAAAAATATGGTGAAAACATTATTGAAGGGAAAAAAAGAAGAAGTAAAATTAAAATTTTTTTTGATCAATTTAAGAATTTTATGGTGATATTGCTTTTGGTTGTTGGAATTTTGTCTTTTTTCTATGCTCTTTTTGATACTCGTGATTATTTAGATTCGATTGTTATTCTGGGAACTACTCTTGTAAATGTTTTTATGGGATATTTACAAGAAGATAAAGCTGAGGATGCTGTTGAAAAATTAAAAAGATATAGTATAACAAAGGTACAAGTATATCGAGATAATCATATTGAGGAAGTAGCTTCTACGAATTTGGTTGTTGGAGATGTTATTCTTTTGGAAGCTGGAGATAGTGTTCCGGCAGATGCTAGGATTATTGAAAGTTATTTTGCCAAAGCAGATGAATCGGTTTTAACTGGTGAAAGTAATTCTGTTTTAAAAAACGATGAGATAATTTCTAAAGATGTTTCTTTGCATGAGAGAAGTAATATGGTTTATGCGGGAACAAATTTGGTATCGGGTAAAGTTATCGCGGTTGTTGTCGCGACTTCGATGAAAACTGAGATTGGTAAAATTGCTAAAGCGATTAATACAAGTGATGAGCCAATTACCTCTTTACAAGTGAAAGTAAAAAAGGTCAGTACGTTTATTTCAATGGTTGCTATTTTTCTAGTAATGTTTGTTTTAATTTTTAGTATTATAAAGGATTATGATGTTCTTACTGTTATTATGCTTTGTATTTCGATGATTGTTGCTTCTGTTCCTGAATGTTTACCTATTGCTATTACATCTACTTTGATGATTGGGGTTAAAGCGATGGCTAAGAAAAAAACAGTAGTTCGTAATATGGCTGCTATCGAAACACTTGGAGCAACAGAAGTTATTTGCACTGATAAAACCGGAACTCTTACAATGAATCAAATGGAAGTTGTCAAAGGATATATCGATAAAGATGTTTTTTTATCGAAAGATCTTTCATTGCAAAAAGATGATAAAATTGTTTCGATTTTGGCTCTGTGTAATACAGCAATTCAAGATAAAAAAGGTAAATATGTCGGGGATGCCGTAGATGTTTCATTCCTAAATTTTTTGGAAAACAAAAAGATTTCTGTGGAAGATTTTAAAAAAGGTTATAAAAAAATTGTTGAAATACCTTTTGATTCAGATCGCAAGATGATGAGTTTTGTCTATGAAAAAGATGGTGAGAAAACTCTATATACGAAAGGTAGTTTAGAAGCTCTTTTAACGCGTTCTAATTTTCTTTTAGAAAATGGTAAAGTGAGAAAAATAAGTAAAGAAGATAAAGAAAAAATCTTAGAAATTGAAGAAAATATGTCTAGAGAAGCTTTAAAAGTTATTGGCTTTGCTTATAAAGATCAACTTCCTACTTATCAAGAAGAAGAAAAATATTTGAAAGAAGAAAATAATCATTTGATTTTTGTTGGATTATTGGCTATGAAAGATCCTGCTAGAAGTGATGTTAAAGAAGCTATTTCTAAATGTAAGAGTGCTAAAATAAGACCTATAATGATTACTGGAGATAGTTTAGATACTGCTCTTGCTATTGCTCGAGAAGTTGGAATTATAGAAAAGAATGAAAAAGGAGTATTGGGTAGTGAACTTGATAAAATGACTCCTAAAGAATTAAAAAAATGTGTGAATGAATGTAATGTTTTTGCACGGGTTTCACCAGATCATAAGTACTTAATTGTCGATGCTTTAGAACGACAAGGAAAAGTAGTAGCTATGACTGGGGATGGAGTAAATGATGCACCTGCTTTGGAACTTGCTAATGTTGGAATTGGAATGGGTGCTAGTGGAACAGATGTTACGAAAAGTGTTTCGGACATTCTCTTGCTTGATGATAGTTTTTCAACCATTGTAACCGCGGTTGATGAAGGAAGAAGAATCTATGATAATGTTATCGCGAATGTTTTGTACAATCTTTCTAGTAACTTTACAGAAATTGTTTTGATTATTCTTGGAATGTTTTTAAATAATCAAATCATTCTAGCATTACACGTTTTGTATATTGATTTAGTTGCGGATACTATTCCTTCGATTTGTTTAGCCTTTGAAAAGTCCAGTAAAAATAATATGAAGAAAAAACCGAATGGTTTAAATAAACCAATTTTTACACCATATTTTCTAGCTTTTTTAATACTTTCTGTTTTAGTAGAAACGGCTGTATCTTTGCTTGTTTATTTTGCTAGTATTCATATTTGGGGAGTCAACATGGCTCAGACACTTGCTTTACTTAGTGTTGTATTAAATGAATTTGTTTTTGCATATAATTGTCGATCTTTAAAAGAAGGAATCTTTTCTAGAGGGATTTTTTCAAATAAGCAATTAAATTTAGGAATATTTGTTTTATTGATCATTCAACTTTTGGTCTTTTTAACTCCGATTGGTCAAATTTTTTCTTTACAAATTGTCAGTTTTAGTCAGTTTGTTCTAGTTTTTTTAGTAAATTTAGTTAGTTTAGTTATTATTGAAGTATTCAAACCTATTTTAAATAAATTTTTTAAGGATTAAAAAAATTGCCCGAATGGCAACTTTTTTTATAGTTTAAAATCATTAATGTCTGTATCGGTCATATCTTTTCCATCAAAGAATGTTTTTGGTTTGATATGATGAATTTTTGCTACTATATTATTTGGAAATTTTCTTATAAATGCATTCATTTCGTTGACGTGTTTGTTATAATAAGAGATACCTGCGAGTAGTTTTTCATTTGCGTTTTTAAATTCTTCTTTTATTTCTTTCATACTTTCATTTTCATTTAATTCTTTATTATCTTCATATAAAGTAGTAATAATTGTTTCAGCTTCTTTTAGTTTTCTTTCTAAATCGAAATTACTGATTTTTTCTTCTTTTAAATGAATAAAATCTTTTAAATAATCTTTTTTTTCATTTAATGTGTTTTTAATTACCGTATCTGCTTTAATAATAAGGTCAAACTTGGCTCTTAAATCATCATCAATATTTCCTTCTACTTTTTCAATTTTGGTTTTATTAAATTGAATATTATTGTAAATACTTATATAAAAAATTGCAAGAATTCCTATTAAAATAATTAGTAATAAAAAAATTGTTAATGTTTCCATAATTTCTTCCTCTATTCTATAAGCATTGTATCATATTTTTTGATTTATTTGTAGTTCGATTTACAAGTATTTACTTTTACCTTATAATATAATTAATTTTTAGAATAATTTAGAAAGAAGGTATTTATGACAATACATACTTTAGTTGTAGGAAAGCTTCAAGAAAATTGCTATGTAGTGGTAAATAAAAAGAATGAAGCGATTGTAATAGATCCTGGAGATGAAATAGAAAAAATATTGGCTTTTTTAAAACCTTATAAAGTAGTTGGAATATTGGTAACTCATTTTCATTTTGATCATATCGGTGCTTTAAAAGAACTTTTAAAATTTTATCCTTTACAAGTGAATCAAAAGGTACAAGAATTTCATTATGAAATTTTTTCAAATCCTGGGCATACTTTAGATTCTATTTCTTTTTATTTTCCAGATGAAAAAGTTATGTTTGTTGGAGATTTTATTTTTTATCATTCGATTGGAAGAACTGACTTGGGCGGTAATGATTTTTTGATGAGAGAATCCATTCAAAAGATTTTAAAAAATATTCCTTTAGATACCATATTGTATCCTGGGCATGGAAGATTGACCGTTTTAGGAAAAGAAAAGAATTTTTTGGAACAATTCATTTAAAAAAAGAAACAAAATGTTTCTTAATCAAATGTATCCGAATAGTCTGGATTGTAATTTATTCTTTCACCAAATTCAATGAAATTTATGTATAGCATTCTAAGTAAAAACCAATTGCCTGTTGTTGGATCGGATAAAAGCAAATGGTCTCGTCCAGATTGTTCGATGATTCCTTCATAGATTCGATCTCTCCACTCATTTGAATCTGGGTATGAAGCATATACCTTGACTTTTTTTCCTTTATTTAATCTTAAAATATTTTCAATTAAACTTTGTTCTAAAGGTAATGTGCTTTGACTGCTAATATTTCCAGGGGGAGTCATTGGTGTTTTTGTTGATCCTGGAAATGTTGGATTACTAAAAAAACTTCCATTCATTAAATTTTCTCACCTCGTTAAATTTTATGTTAGTTGCTTTTTATTTAGAAGTTCGTTATAATTTTATATAGTGAGGGATCGTATGGATTTACAAAAAATTAAAGAAACAGTTTTGCAAAAGGATTTTTATAAACGAGTTGTGATTATTTTAGTAGGTGTTTTTTTGTTAGCACTTACGTATAATCTTTTTTTGCGTCCTTATAATTTAGTTATTGGGGGTACAACTGGTTTATCCATAGCTTTTGAATCATTATTTGGATGGAATTCGACTGTTTTTTTGTATGTCTGTGCTTGTTTATTGTTAGTTCTTAGTTTTATTTTGCTCGGTATAAAAAGAACTGGTATATCTATTGTAGGAAGCTTAATGTATCCTGTTTTTATTAGTTTAACAGAACCAGTAGTTAAAATATTGCAACCTTATTTAGCTTTTGATAACATGATTTTAGTTGTTTTGACTGCTGGAATTTTATATGGAGTTGGATATGGATTAGTGTACAAAGTCGGTTTTGATACAGGTGGATCTGATATTGTCATTCGTATTTTTAATAAATTTTTTCATATGCCAGAAGGAAAATGTGCCTTAGTAATACAGGGCTTTGTGGTTTTAACCGGTGCTTTTGTATTTGGGTTAAATCAAATGATTTATGCAATTATTATTTTATTTATTTATACAAATATTATGGATAAAATTATGATTGGTATTTCCAATTCAAAATTGTTTTTTATTCATACAAGAGAAATTGAAAAAGTTGAAGATTTTATTTTGCATGAATTATATACCGGGGTAACCGTATTAGACATGGAAGGTGGGTATTCTAAAAAGAAAAGTAATATTTTAATGTGTGTGGTTCCGAATAAAGATTACTATTTATTTAAGGAAGCAATATTGGATGTAGATCCAAAAGCTTTTTTTGTTATCAATGACTGCTATGAAGTTCATGGTGGTGTCAAAAGGGATAATTTGCCATTTCTATAATGGTTTATTTATGATATAATGAAAATAATAACGAGGTGGTAAGAAGTGAAGTTAATTAAAGTAGAACATGCATATAAAATCTATAAAAACGGAACGACAGCCGTGGCTGATTTAAGTGTTTCTATTGACAAAGGAGAATTTGTTTTTGTTATTGGTTCTACTGGTAGTGGAAAAAGTACTTTTATTAAAATGCTTTATCGTGAAGAAAAGCCTACCAAAGGTAGTGTTATCGTTGGTGGGATTGATGTTGCACGTCTTCGTAATTCTAAAGTTTATAAATTGAGAAGAAAGTTAGGAGTCGTTTTTCAAGACTTTAAATTGCTTCCAAAACTAAATGTCTATGAAAATGTTGCTTTTGCTTTGGAAACTCTTGGTTTACCAAGTGATGAAATTCGGCCAAAAGTTCTTCGAGCTATTGAAGCTGTTGGTTTAAAAGAAAAAACACGTAATTTACCTAGTGAACTTTCTGGAGGTGAACAACAACGTGTTGCAATTGCAAGAGCGATTGTCAATGATCCTAAATTGCTTATATGTGATGAACCTACAGGAAACTTGGATCCAGATACTTCAAAAGGAATTATGAAAATATTAGATAAAATTAATAAGGAACTTGGTACCACGATTATTATGGCTACTCATGATAAAGATTTAGTTAATCAAATGAAAAAAAGAGTTTTAGTCATTGAAAATGGTGTTTTAGCCAGTGATACGAAGAAAGGAAGTTATAAAGTTCATGAAAGCGTTAAGAATTCTAACTAGAAGTATTCGCGATTCTTTTAAAAGTGTTTTTCGAAATTTTTCTTTATCAATGGCTTCTGTTGCTTGTACAACAATTACATTGATTTTGGTCGCGATTTCTATATTTTTATCCCATAATGTTCGACAAGTTACAACAGATTTAGAGCATGAATTAACTATTGTCGTTTATTTAAATAAAGATGTTACGGATGAACAAAAAATAGAAATAGAAAATGATTTAAAAACAATGGAAAATGTTGATACTTATGTGATGAAAAGTAAAGATGAATGGAAAGCTGAAATGAAAGATGAAGACGAGAGTCTTGAGAATGCTTTAGATATATTCGAAGAAAATCCATTGTTGGATTCAATTATTGTAACGGTTAAAGATGTTAAGGATTTAAGTGAAACTGCTGAAAAGTTACGAGATTATGATTTTGTTAGTAGTGCTGAATATGGTGAAGGCATGGTGGAAAATGTAATTGGCATTTTTGATGCGATTAGTTTTGGAACTGTTGCTATTGTTTTTGCTCTTGTTCTCGTTACAGCTTTTTTGATAAGCAATACGATTAAGTTAACAATTTTTTCAAGAAGAACAGAAATTGAAATTATGCGTTTGGTTGGTGCAAGTAATACTGCTATAAAATTGCCTTTTGTTTTTGAAGGATTTATTTTAGGGGTTTTAGGAAGTATTCTTCCAATTTTAATTAGTATTTATGGCTATGTATTTTTATATAACCAAACAGGTGGCTATGTATTTACACAGATTATTACTTTGGTAAAACCTTTCCCATTTGTTTTATTTGTTTGTTTAGGCTTATTAATTATTGGTTCTTTAGTAGGTATGTTAGGTTCATGGCGGGCTGTTAGAAAGTATTTAAAAATATGATGAGAAAAATAATTGGAATTTGTTTTTGCATTCTCTTTTGTTCTTTTAGTTTCCTTTTGAATGTTGCCGCTGAGGATGCTCAAACATTAGGAGAATTAAAGCAATCTTATCAAGCCAAGTTGAATGAGAAAGCTCAAAATGAGGCTTTGTCTTCTGAAGCAAAAGCGGAAATAGCACGTAAGGAGGCAGCTTTGAAACAAGCAGAAGCAGATATTCATGCAGCTCGATCTGAAATGGAGCAAGCTCAAAAAGATATAGATGCTTCTAATACTCGAATTGATGAGTTGAAGGTGAATGCATCTGACGTTTTACTTTATTTGCAACAAATGAGAGGTACGAATGCTTATGTAGAGTATGTTACTGGGGCAACTACGATGACAGATATGATTATGCGTATTGCAGCTGTTGAACAGTTATCCAATCAAATTCATAGAACGATCGGCGATTTAGAAACAGAAATCAAACGAAATGAAGAATTAAAAAAAGAGCTTGATGATAAAACTAAGAAATTGGAAGCTCAAACGGTTGAATATAAAAGAGTTATTTCTGAAAATTATGATAAAGTGGATGAATATGATAGCTATGCTTTAAATATTGATGAACAGATTAAATCTTTAAAGAGTTTATTAGACACTTATGAAGATAAATGTGCTAAGTGGGCTCCTGAAAAAGGAGATAGTGCTATTTTAACTGTGGATTGTGTTGAACCTAAGTATGATAGTAGTGGAAATGTTATTCCTATAGGTAATGACGGATGGTTAAAACCCTTGAATTCTGGTGTTATCACGAGTGAGATTGGCAGCCGTTGGGGAAGCTATCATAATGCTTTAGATATAGGAGGAAATGCTGAAGGTACTCCGGTTTATGCCGCGGCTGCTGGAGTTGTTTCTGGAATGATCTATAAATATAGTTGTGGCGGGAATATGCTTTATATCGATGTGAATGTAAATGGTGTAGCTTATACGACATATTATTATCATTTATTAAGCTTTAATGTGAATTTAGGAGATGTTGTTACCCAAGATACTATTATTGGTTATGTTGGTGGAGGATATCAAACTGCTTCAATTTATGGCGGGTATGATAATTGTACTACTGGAGCTCATTTGCATTTTGGTGTAGCTAAAGGATATTACAATGGTTATTCTATTTCTAAAAGTAACGTTATAACTCCTCCAGGTTTTCCAAACACTTATGGCTGGCGTTTTTATAGTCGTTATGATATGTATTAGCAAAAACTTAACGTTTTTGCTTTTTTGTGTTATACTTTATAGGGTAGGTGATATATTTGAAAAGTAAAGGTATCAAAAGTATGCTTTTAATTGTTTTTGTGAGTATGATTTTTATTCCTTTTGAAAGTGTTTCTGCTTTAATTGAATCTCCTAAAACTTTGGGTGATTTAAGGGCAAATTATAATGAACTTTTAAAACAGAAACAAGATAATGATAATATGACTGCGGAAGCAAAAGCAGAAATTGCTGCTAAGGAAGCTGCGGTTAAACAAGCAGAAGCAGATATTCATCAAGCTGAAGCGGATATGGAACAAGCTCAAAAAGATATTGAAGAATCCAATGAACGAATTGAAGAATTGAAAGTGAATGCATCCGATGTTTTACTTTATTTACAACAAATGAAAGGAACTAATGCTTATGTAGAATATGTTAGTGGTGCTACTACCATGACAGATATGATTATGAGGATTGCTGCGATTGAACAATTATCCAATCAAATTCATGGAACT
Source organism: uncultured Bacilli bacterium (assembly GCA_944350145.1). Lineage (GTDB taxonomy): Bacteria > Bacillota_I > Bacilli_A > RF39 > UBA660 > Ventrenecus. The sequence continues at coordinate 17,795 of CALVOC010000003.1, read as the reverse complement.
ATTGGAGATTTGGAAGCTGAAATTAAAAGAAATGAAGAATTAAAAGTAGAATTAGAGCAGAAAAAGAAAGATTTGGAAGCTCAATCGGTAGAATATAAAAAGATTATTGAAGAAAATTATGGTAAGTTAGAGAATTATAATAAATATGCAATAAGTATTGAGGATCAATTGGAGAATGCTCAAGCCCGATTAAATGACTATTTGGATAAGTGTTCTTCTAAAGTTGGAAGTACTGCTGATGATGTTTTGCTTACAAGTTGTTCTTCTGTTCCTTTAAATAGTGGGTGGTTAAAACCGTTAAATTATGGAACGATTACAAGTGAAGTTGGTTATCGTTGGGGAAGTTATCATAATGCCCTAGATATTGGTGGAGCTAGTCCTTTTGAAGGCACACCTATTTATGCTGCAGCTGCTGGAGAGGTAGCCGGGATTGTTGAAAGAAGTTCTTGCGGTGGAAATATGGTTTTCATTAATGTAGTTGTTGGTGGTAAAGAGTATGTTACTTATTATTTCCATTTATTAGATGGTACCATTAATGTAAAAGTGGGAGATATTGTCGATCAAGGTACCGTTATAGGAAAGGTTGGAGGTTATTCAACTAGTACACTTCATGGTGGATATGATGAGTGTACTACTGGAGCTCATTTGCATTTTGGCGTTGCTAATGGCTTCTTTACTGGTTATAGTCCAGGACCAAGTACCACGATTATTCCTCCAGGATTTCCAAATAGTTATGGCTGGTCTTTTTATTCCAGAACAGATATGTATTAGGATAGATTTTTCTATTCTTTTTTTGTATAATAATGCTGGTGAATTTTTATGACGTATTCGATGAAGTTAAAAGAAGAAATTTGTAGTAATTCTATTAGTCGAAATGATATTTTTCCTGAGCTTTCAGCTATTATTCGTTATGATGCTTTTATTCAAGAAAATGGATTTTCTCTAACTTTTGAAAATGCGTCTATTGCACGACGTGTTTATAAAGATATAAAAAGTCTTTTTAATTTATCTGTCCATATTACAGTTCGAAATCAAAAAAGGTTTCGAAATAAACAAATTTATATTTTAGAAGTCAAAGATCATGCTCCTATGATTCTTGAAAGATTAAACATTAAAAAAGATCATACATTTTTGGATATGAATCGAAATGACTTGGGGTGTCCAGAAGAGATGGTCGCTTTTGTCCGAGGAGCATTTTTAGTGATTGGGTCGATCAATGATCCAGCCACTAGTGGATATCATTTAGAATATGTATTTGACCGTATTTCTGATGCAAATTTTTTTAGTGAACTTCTTCATGAAATGAAATTTGATACAAAGGTTTTGGAAAGAAATAATAAGTTTATGGTCTATTTAAAAAGTTCTGAAGAAATTAGCGATATGATACGTATGTTTCAGGCTTCAAATTCTTTGTTTTATTTTGAAGATGTTCGAATTTATCGAGATCATAAAAATATGGTGAATCGTTTAAATAATTGTGAGATTGCCAATCAAGAAAAAAGTTTACGAACAGGCAACCAACAAGTTCAAGATATACTTTATTTAAAAGAACATGATTTGCTTGACTTATTGGACGAGAAAACAAAGATAATTATGGAATATCGTTTGAAATATCCAGAAAGTTCTTATCAAGAACTTGCTTCTATTATTTCTTTAGAAACTGGTTATATTATTGGAAAGTCAGGAATTAATCATCATTTTATTAAAATGAAAAAATTAAAAGAATTACATGAAAAAAAGGCTTAAATGATTTGATCAATTAAGCCGTATTTTTTTGCTTCTTCACTTGTTAAATAGTAATCTCGATCGGTATCTTTTTGAATTTTCTTTAATGGCTGATTGGTGTTTTTTGCTAAAATTTTATTTAGTTTTTCTTTCATTTTTAAAATTCGCTCACAAGCTATTTTCATATCACTTGCTTGACCTTGCATGCCTCCTAGGGGTTGGTGGATCATTACGTCTGCATTTATGAGTGCAAATCTTTTTCCTTTTGTTCCTGATGAAAGAAGAAAGGCTGCCATGGAAGCTGCTAATCCGACACAGATAGTTCTGACATCACTTTTAATGTAATTCATCGTATCATAGATGGCCATTCCACTTGTTACAGATCCTCCAGGGCTGTTTATATACATATATATATCTTCATGATTTTTAGAATCTAAAAATAGTAGTTCGCTGACAATTAGATTGGCTGTTTGATCTGTGATTTCTCCACTTAAAAAAATAATTCGATCTTCTAATAAACGAGAATATAAGTCATAAGCGACTTCACGATTGTTTGTTTTTTCTAAAACTGTTGGAATTATATTCATTTTCTCACCTATTATTATCATAGTATGATAATGTAAAAACTATTCAAAAAAAATTTTTTTTGTGTTAAAATATTTTAAGAATAGAAAAGGCTAGGAGATATTATGCAAGAAATTAAAGTTACATATCAAAATCAAACTGTTATTGTTCCAAAAGGTACACTTTATTATGATATTGCTAAACAGTTTCATTTAGAGGATACTTTGGCAGCTCAAGTTGGCAATGAAGTTTTTTCTTTGGATTCAAAAATACTTGAAAATTGTACTGTTTCCTTTTTAGATGTTACTTCTCTAGCAGGATACAAGATTTATCAAGGAGCTTTGAAATTTTTATTTTATGTTTCTGTTATGGAGTTATATCCTGATGCTGAAGTACTATTTTTGCATAGTGTGCCTAAAGGTATTTTAAGTGAGATTCGCGTAACAAGAAATTTAACTTCCGATGATATTTCTAAAATTAAAGGTCACATGGCTTCCATTGTGGAAAAAAAGGAACGTTTCTATCGTTATCATTTAGATAACCAAGATGCCTTTCATTATTTTATGAATCGTCATGAAGAAGAGAAAGCATATAATATTCAAAATACTCCTAAGGAAGTTGTTACGATGTATCGTTTACGGGATCATTTAAATTATTTTTATACTATGATGCCTTACGATACAAAGGTGCTTAATCGTTTTGAGTTGGTATTTTTAGGTAGAAATCGAATTGTTTTGGTTTGCCCAAATGTAACGAGTGGAAATCATATTCCAGAGTACGTTCATTATGAAAATATTGTAGCCAATTTTATGTCTACGAAAAAATGGCTTAGACAAATGCAAGTTCCTTATTTATCTCAAATGAATTATTTGGTGAGTACTTCTAAAATTGAAGACTTTATTCACTCTAATGAAATTGTTTATGAAGAGGATTTATTAAAGGCTTGTGATAAAATTATTTCTTTACGGGATGTTCGCATGGTTTTAATTGCTGGGCCATCTTCTAGTGGAAAGACGACTACTATGAAACGAATTAGTTCCATTTTACGCAGTCGTGGATATGATCCGATCGGATTATCAACAGATGATTTTTTTGTCGATCGGGAAGATACTCCGAAAAATGATAAGGGAGAATACGATTATGAATGTTTACAAGCTATTGATTTAGAACTTTTTAATCAAACTTTACAGAATTTGTTAGCTCATAAAGAGGTAGAAATTCCTGAATATGATTTTTTAAATGGAAAAAAAGTTTTTAAAGGAAGAAAGGTTTCTTTAAAAGAAAATAGTCTTTTACTTATTGAAGGATTACATTGTTTAAATGATGATTTGGTTCCGTATATTGAATCTAAATATAAATTTAAAATTTATTTGAGTCCGTTTATTCCTTTAAATATTGATCGACATAATTACATTTCTACTTTGGATTTGCGTTTGATTAGACGAATTGTTCGCGATAATCGAACAAGAGGTAAAAAAGTTGATCAAACGATTGCAGAGTGGCAAATTGTTCGCTCTGGTGAAGAAAAATATATTTTCCCTTATGTTTATCAAGCGGATATGATTATCAATACAGCTTTGGCTTATGAAATAGGTATTTTAAAAGTTTATGCTGATCCTCTTTTGTTTTCGGTTGGTGTCGACAGTGTTTATTACAGTGAATCTAGACGGCTTATCGATTATTTACAAGTGTTTTTCACTATACCTTCAGAATTTGTTCCAAAAAATTCTGTTTTACGTGAATTTATTGGGTAGATATGGTATAGTTAAATTGTGGTGATATATGAAAGTTTTTAAATTTGTTGTAGATGATTTGTCTCAAGCTTTGGATTTTTTAGAATTGTATTGTATTCGTAAAGAAATTTCTTATGTAAAGCTTGCTGATGAATTTCATTTTTTAGATTACATTTTTAAATTGTATTCAAGAGAAGAATTTTTGACTAATTTGTTTTTGCAAGGGGATGTTAATTCTGCAAGTACTTTTTTTGGAATTTTAAATTGTGATGAATCTAGGAATTTTGTAAATGAAAGTTTAAGACAAACTAATAGTTTTTTTGTAAAAAGGAAAAAGAACTTTGAAAAAGAAGTGAAGAAAAATTATAAAGTAAATACTTTAGGGTATCCTAAAAAAATAAGAAGGAGATAGATATTATGGTAAGAGTTGCAATTAATGGTTTTGGAAGAATTGGTAGACTTGCTTTTCGCCAAATGATTACTGGAACGGATTTTGATGTGGTTGCGATTAATGATTTAACTAGTGCTGAGGATTTAGCTTATTATCTTAAGTATGATACAAATCATCGCAGATTTCATGAGGATAAGATTAGTAGTGTGGATAACTATTTGGTTATTAACAATGTCAAAAAGATCCCAGTTTATGCACAGAAAGATCCAAGTAATTTGCCTTGGAAAGATTTAAATGTTGATTTGGTGTTGGAATGTACAGGTTTGTTTACAAAATATGACGATGCGATGAAACATATTGAGGCTGGTGCTAAGAAAGTTTTGATTTCTGCTCCTGGTAAGGGTGAGATGAAAACGATTGTTTATGGTGTTAATGATGAAATATTAGATGGAAGTGAACAAATTGTTTCTGCTGCTTCTTGTACGACAAATTGTTTGGCTCCAGTCTTAGCTATTTTAGATAAATCCTTCGGTGTAAATAGAGGATATATGAGTACGATTCATGCCTATACAAATGATCAAGTTACTTTAGATGTTGCTCATAAAAAAGGTTATGCTTCTAGACGTGGACGAGCTTGTGCGATGAATATTATTCCTGCAAGTACCGGTGCTGCTAGTGCTATTGGAAAAGTTCTTCCAAATTTGGAAGGCAAATTAAATGGGGTTGCCTACCGTGTTCCAGTAAGCGATGGATCTATGATTGATTTGGTTTTGGAACTTAGTAAAAATGTTACAGTAGAAGATATTAATTTAGCTTTTGAACAAAATGCAAACGAAACTTTAAAGGTTACGAATGATCCTGTTGTTTCAAGTGATGTTATTGGAATGAAGTGCGGAGCTGTAGTTGATTTAAGATTGACAACAGTTTTAGATGTTGCTGGTAAACAACTTGTTAAAGTAGTTGCTTGGTATGATAATGAAATGGGTTATACAACTCAGATGATGAAAACTGCTAAAAGAATGTTTCAATAAACAATGATTTAAGTCGTTGTTTTTTTAATTTCTGATATGGTATAATTTTTATAGGATATGGAGTGGTTTCTTTGAAAAGGTTAAAAATAAATATTGCTGCAGGTATTATTGATATTGTTGGAACTTTTTTGTATTTTTTCTCATTATTTTTAGTGGGGGTTTTTAATGGCGCTGTAGGAGCTGGTGATAGTACAGAGTTTTTAATGACTTTTCTATTAATATTTGCTATTATTTCTATTGTTATTCATGCTGTTGCTTTTTTTCAGTCCAAAAAAGTGCATATTCGTTTGATTGGGAATAGTTTAGGAATTATTGGCCATGGCATATATTTGATTTGTGGAACTTATTTGGGATGGCTTGCTATGATTTTTACTGTTTTGGCGGCTGTTTTTGTTTTAAAAGATAATCATTATTCTATTTTAGATACTATTGTAAAAGAAAATTAAGATTTGTAAAGAATTGCTAATTTTCTTTTTTTTGGGTATAATATTTTTGAAAGTAAAGTAGGGGATAAAATGAAAAAATGTTTACAAAATATGAATGTTCGCGATAAGCGAGTAATTCTTCGAGTTGATTATAATGTTCCAGTTTTGAATGGAAGTATATTAGATGATTCAAAGATTAAGGAAACTTTAGAAACTATTTATTATTTGCTGGGAGAAAATTGTCAAATTGTTCTTTTAAGCCATTTTGGAAAGATACGAAATGAACGCGACAAAACTATATATTCTTTAGAAATTGTTGCAAAACGATTGAAAGAATTATTGGGACAAGAAGTTTATTTTTCTAAAGAAAATTTTGGAAGTGAAGTAGTTAAAAGAGTTAAATCTATGAAGCCAAAAGAAATTTTGATGTTAGAAAACACTCGGTTTATGGATTATCCTAATAAGTTAGAAAGTAAATGTGATGCTCAGTTAAGTTTATTTTGGGCAAGTCTTGGGGATGTTTTCGTCAATGATGCATTCGCGACTGCTCATCGTAAACATGCTTCAACTTATGGTATTTCTACACATATTCCTAGTTGTATTGGATTTTTGATGCAAAAAGAAATTGGAATGCTTGATCGTTTAGTAGTTCATGCAATTCATCCATTTACCGTTATAATGGGAGGAGCTAAGATGGATGATAAGATTACTTTGATTGAATCTTTACTTCCAAAATGCGAACATTTGCTTTGCGGTGGTGGAATTGCCAACACTTGTCTAAAAGCACTTGGCTTTAATATTGGAGAATCTATTACTTCTGAAAATCCACAGGTTTTAGAAAAAGTAAAACAAATGCTTTTAAAATATAAAGACAAAATTATGTTGCCTGTAGATGTTATTGTTGGAAGTACTTATGATAAAAATTATGTGAAATATAAGTTGATCACAGATATTGATGATAATGAAGTTCTATTTGATATAGGAACTCGAACCTTGCAAAAATACAAAACAGTTATTGAAGAAAGTCAAACTATTTTTCTTAATGGAACGGTTGGAGTATATGAAGATCAAAAATTTGCAAATGGTACCAAAGAGTTATTACAAATGATTACTTCTAGTAAGGCTGTTAGTGTTTGTGGCGGAGGCGATTCGGCTTCTAGTGTTCGAAATTTTGGCTTTGCTAATAAGTTTACCTATATTTCTTCTGGTGGTGGTGCAACTTTGGAATATTTAGCAAGTGGTCATTTAGTTGCATTAGATGCGATTGAGGAGGAGAGTACGATTGAAACCCTTGATATGTAATTTAAAAATGGAACATTCTTTACAAGACATTTTAAAATACAAAAAGGAACTAGAAAATTGTGTAGGAAGTTTTTCTTTAATTATTTGTCCTCCTTTTTGTTATTTACCTATAATGCATTCTAAGTATTATAAGATTGGTGCACAAGATGTTTCTTGTTATGGCAATGGCAGTTATACAGGTAAAGTTTCTGCCCAAGCCTTAAAAAGTCTTGATGTTTATGGAGTTTTAATTGGACATTCTGAAATTGAGGATACTTTTGAAAATAAATTGAAAAAACTTCGAAGAGTTGTCAGTGAAGGTATGCAAGCTTATGTCATTATTTCAGATACTAAAGAAGAACATGATTATCAATATTCTTATGTTAAGTTAATGAATAAAATACGTGCTTACTTGTCGCGTGTTTTACCTAAAGATTACAATAAGGTTACATTCGTTTATGAACCTTCCTGGTTAATTGGAGGAAATGAAATTCTTTCTGTTTCTGAAATTTCTAATCTTTTTTATCAATTAAAAAAAGAGTTGCAATTTGAATATAAATACGATTTTCCACTTTTTTATGGTGGAGGTATTTCTTCTTCTAATATTCGACAAATTTATGATAATGATGCCATTGATGGATTATTGTTGGGAAATTTCTGCAAAAGAGCTAAAAATCTTGTAAAATTTTTGCAAAATGATGATGGTTCGACACAGTTTGACACAAGTATACATAACTAGACAATTATATCTCTAGTAATTTGACAAAATATTTGCTACTATTAAGGTGCGTGTTGTAAATGTGGAAGTACTTTAAAAAGGAGAGAAAAATGAAAACAAAAATTAACGCATTAGTAGTAGATGACAGTATGGAGTTTACGAGTAGTGTGAAGGAGTATTTCAAAAACAACGCAGTGATCAATATTTTAGATGTTTTAACTGATGGAGAAAAAGCTTTTTCTTATATTGTTGAACATCAAAATGAAATTGATGTTATTCTAATGGATCTTATTATGCCAGGTAAAGATGGGTTAGCTATTTTAGAAGATTTAGAAAAAATGAAGATAAAAAAACATGTTATTGTTTTGTCAAGCTATCGAAAAGATTATACGATACGTATGACTGCTCATTTTGAAGTTGATTATTATATGCTTAAACCTTGTGATTTACATTCATTAGAAAATCGTATTAAAGAAATTATGGTTGAAAATAAAAATGAACTTTATTTAGATAAAAAAGTTAGTCATGAGATTCAAATGCGAGTTACTGACTTATTACATACACTTGGAGTTCCTTCTCAGATTAAAGGATATCAATATTTAAGAGAAGGAATCTTGATGCTTTATCAATCCACTGGTTTAATTGGTGGAATAACTAAAGAAGTTTATCCGGAAATTGCTCTTAGATATAATACAACTGCTTCTAGAGTAGAAAGAGCTATTCGTCATGCTATTGAAGTGAGTTGGAATCGTGCGGATTATAATACTATGAATAAAATTTTCGGACATAGTATTGATTATGATCGTGCAAAACCAACGAATTCAGAATTTATGGTTACTTTGTCTGATGCACTTCGTTTAGAAGCAAATCATTTGCCTGTCTATAATTAAAATCAAAAGAATTGTAAAATTAAAACAATTCTTTTTTTGATATTAACCGTTTAGAATTTTATTTATTGTTTTTTTATCTAGTCCAGTTATCTTTTGGATACTTTCTAAATCATCATTTAGTTTTGCATATTTCTAATACATTTAAAGATCGTTATTTAATGCGTAAAATATTTTTGGCCTCTTTTCTAAGAAAATACCTATACAAGAATAATGGTTTATTTCCTTTTTTCATTGTTGAAAATTTAGTAAATAAATGATACTATTGATTTGGATACCAAAAATCTTTTTTCTTATGTTGATATCTTTTATGAGGAGGATATTTGATGAAAAAAATATTAACAGTTATATTAGATGGGTTTGGTTGGAGTGAAAATACTTTAGGTAATGCTGTAAAGATGGCTCCTCCAGATAATTTTCTGAATTTGTGGAAAAAATATCCACATACTTTATTAGAAGCCAGTGAGGAAGCTGTTGGATTAGAAAAAGGACAGTTTGGAAATAGTGAAGTTGGTCATATGACTATTGGTGCTGGAAGAAAAATTTTACAAAGTATTGCTTTAATTCGTGAGTTTTTGAATGGCGATGTGGAACTTAACTCTAATTTTTTAGATATGTTAGATTATTTACATGAGACTGAAAAGCCTTTACATATTATTGGCTTGTTAAGTGATGGTAAAGTTCATTCTAGCTTTGAACATTTTATGCAAATGATAGATATTTTATATAAAGAAAAGATATCGGAAGTTTATTTTCATATTATAAGTGATGGTAGAGATACCGATCCAAAATCTTTATATACTTATATTTCTAAGTTGGAAGAGAAAATGAATGAGACAGGTGTAGGGTATATTGCGTCCATTTGTGGTCGTTATTATGCTATGGACCGTGATAAGAATTTTGATCGTACTAAAAAATATTATGATTTGCTTGTTAAAGGGGAGGGACTATTTGCTTCTAGTATTCCTTTAATGATTCAAAAATGTTATGGAAATAATATTACAGATGAGTTTTTACCTCCGATTAAAACGAAAGATTTTCAAGGTATACGTGATGGTGATGCCGTTTTATGGATGAATTATCGTACAGATCGTGCGAAACAAATTGTTGCTTCTTTTGTTCAAAATTCTTTTGAAGATTTTGCTATTGTTCCAATGCCAAATTTAAAAGTGTATTCTTTTTTACCTATTGATCCTAAGATTAAAACTCACAATTTTTTGGAGAGGCCAAAAATTACTAATCCATTGGGAGTTTACTTTGCCGATTTGGGGTTAACACAAGCCCGAATTGCTGAAACAGAAAAGTATGCTCATGTTACTTATTTCTTTGATGCAGAAAGCAATGCTTCTTTAAGTGGTTGTCAGAAGTTCTTGATTCCATCTCCTAAAGTTGCAACATATGATTTAAAACCTGAAATGAGTGCAATTGAAGTTACTAAAAAATGTGTGGCTTGTATGGAAAAAGATTATGATTTTATCTTAGTGAATTATGCAAATCCCGATATGGTTGGCCATACAGGAAATCTAGACGCAACTGTGAAAGCATGTGTAACCGTGGATCTGTGTTTAAAAATGCTTTATGAAAAAGCTCAAGAAAATTTCTATACATTGATTGTTTTAGCAGATCATGGAAATGCCGATCAAATGCTTGATGCTCAAGGACATCCTGTAACTACTCATACAACAAGTTTAGTTCCTTTCCTTATAACAGATGAAAAAGTTGTTTTAAAAGAAAAAGGAGATTTAACAAATGTTGCTCCAACTATTTTAGAATATATGGATATTACTGTTCCGAAAGAAATGCGAGAATCGGGTAGTTTAATAAAAGAAATTATTTAAGGAAGGATTTTTCTTTCCTTTTTTCTTGTCTATTTTTTGTCATTCATCTTCTTTTTTATTTAGAGCTTTGTTATAATGTTTATGAGGTAATAGACATGATTGATTTAACAAGTTTAAATGATTTACAAAGAGAAGCGGTTTTACATAAAGATGGACCTTGTTTAGTTATAGCAGGAGCCGGTAGTGGTAAAACAAAAGTTTTAACAACGCGAATCGCAAAACTAATAGAAAGTGGTATCGATTCGTATCATATTTTAGCTATAACTTTTACGAATAAGGCTGCTAAAGAAATGAAGGAAAGATTAGAAAAAATTGTTTCTGACAATGATGCTTTTGTCGGAACATTTCATTCTTTTGGCATGAGAATTATTCGTGAAAATGTTTTAAAGCTCGGTATGGAAAGAAATTTTACTATTTTGGATAGTGATGATGTTTTAAGTTTGATAAAGAAGATTTTAAAAGAAAAGGGTTATGATAGTAAAGAAGTTTCTCCTTCTTATATTCGTAATCGAATTAGCTTTATTAAAAACGAAATGTTAACGAATGCTGAAATTGAAAAATTTTTTCAAAGTGATGTTGAAAAAATAGCTTATGAAGTTTATTTGGAATACAATTTGAAATTAAAACGGAACAATTCTGTAGATTTTGATGATTTATTAAGGTTGCCTGTTTTGTTATTTCAAGAGCATCCTGAGGTATTGGAGCATTATCAAGATAAATTTCAATACATTTTAATTGATGAGTATCAAGATACGAATGAAGTTCAATATAAATTAGTAAAATTATTAGCTCGTAAGTATCAAAATTTGTTCGTTGTTGGTGATCCGGATCAATCGATTTATCAGTTTCGTGGAGCGAACTATAAAAATATTTTGAATTTTGAAAGAGATTATCCCAATGCAAAAGTTGTTTCTTTAGAGGATAATTATCGAAGTACAAAAATGATTTTGGATGCAGCTAATAGTGTTATTAAGAATAACAAAGAACGAAAAGAAAAAAATTTAAGAAGTCATCATGGAGATGGTTTAAAAATTAAATATATGCGAGCTTATGATGAGAAAAATGAAATTTCTTTGGTGATTTCCGAGATAAGAAAATTATTTGAATTGGGGTATAAAAATAAAGATATTGCAGTTTTTTATCGAACGAATGCACAAGCTCGAGTTGTAGAAGAACAATTTTTAAAAGCAAATATTCCTTATAAAGTTGTTGGAAGTTATTATTTTTATGCTCGTAAAGAAATTAAAGATTTGATTTGTTATTTGCGTCTTATTTTGAATGTTCATGATAATGTTTCTTTAGAAAGAGTTATTAATGTACCTAAAAGAGGAATTGGAAGTTCTAGTATTGCTAAACTTGCTAATGAGGCTCTTGAAAAAAGTGTGAGTATGTTTGAAGTTTTGCATACACCAAAAGAACTTGAATTTAAACAGTTGATTTTGGATTTACAAAAATTTAGTGAATCTTCTTCTTTAACTGAATTGGTTGATGAAGTATTAGAAAAAACAGGAATGAAAGAGGAACTTTCAAAAGATCCTTCTTTAGAAAGTGAACTTAGGTTAGATAACTTAATGGAGTTTCGGAGTATTACGAAAACTTATGAAGATACTACAGGAAGTGTTGATTTAGGCGATTTTTTGGAAGAAATTAGTTTAGTTGCCGACATTTCAGAACATAAAAATACCGATGATGTGGTTACTTTAATGACAATGCATAGTGCTAAAGGCCTTGAATTTCCAGTTGTTTTTCTAGTTGGAATGGAAGATGGAATTTTTCCTCATCAAAATAGCTTTAATGATGCAGAAGGAATTGAAGAAGAAAGGCGTCTATGTTATGTCGCGATTACAAGGGCTAAGGAAAGATTGTATTTGTCTAATGCTAAGTCAAGAATGATGTATGGTCAAATTAATCGGAATATTCCAAGTCGTTTTATTGAAGAAATTGATAGTAACTTGATTGAAAAAGAATTTTCGGAACCTACGGAAAAGGTTATTCATAAAGAAGATATGTATACCCAAGAAGACGTTTCTTATGCCGTTGGTGATGTGGTAATGCATACAATATATGGCCGAGGAGTTGTTGTTGGAGTGGATTCTTCGTTAGTAACTATTGCCTTTAGTAAACAATATGGAATTCGAAAATTAATGAAAAATCATAAGAGTTTAAAGAAAGTGTCGTGAGTTTATGCAAGAAAAGTTTTTTTTGGAAAATGTTTTGACGAGAATATATCGGCGTGGTTCTTCTTATTTGACTTTGGTTCAAAAAGTAGGGCCGACTGGATATACAACAATTCACACTATTTTCGATAATACTTTTGATTTTACTTTGTATCCCAATATAAAAGAAAAATTATCTGATGTTGTTTCTTTCGGATTGCGGTTTCAAAAAAGTAAGCAACTTTATTGTGCTTTTTTGGAAAAAGAAGAAATGATTGAAGGAAAACTTCGGTATGAAAAATTATATGAGGCTAAAGGTGAAAGTATAGAGGATGCTTTAGTTTTGTTAGAAGAACAAATACAATTGGAGAAAGGTTTGGGAAGATGAAGCAAGATTTAACCTTAGTGGTAATGGCTGCTGGAATGGGAAGTCGTTTTGGTGGTTTAAAGCAAATTACGCCAATAGATTTAGACGGAAATTTTTTGATTGATTATTCTATTTATGATGCAATAAAAGCGGGGTTTTCTAAAGTTGTTTTTATTATTAAAGAAGAGAATCTTGAGGATTTTCGTCATACAATTGGAAAACGTTTGGAAAATAAGATTTCTGTAAGTTATGCATTTCAACGTTTGGAAGATGTTCCTTCATTTGTAAAGATTCCTAAAACACGAGTTAAACCTTGGGGAACAGTTCAAGCTATTTTGGCTGCTAAAAATGATATTCATGGACCTTTTGCTGTTATTAACGCAGATGATTTTTATGGCTTTGATTCATATAAAATCGTGGCTCAATATTTGAAAAATTCTTTCAATGAAAATGAACATATTGCTATTCCTTATCCCATAAGTCGAGTTTGTAGTACTCATGGTGCTGTAAAACGTGGAGTTTTGTTTTATCATGAAAAAGAAGTTGAAAAAATTTTGGAATGTAATGTTGAATATCAAAATGGGAAATTTTTGGCTGAGCCTTTAGATGGAAGTAAATCTTTTTTCATTGAAAGTGATCATCCGGTATCTATGAATATGTTTGGGTTTAAATTTTCTATTTTAGAAAAATTAGAAGAATACTTTTTTCAATTTATGAAGGAAAATGAGAATTCTTTGGAAAGTAAAGAGGCTTTATTGCCTATATTTTTGGAAGATGCTTTATTGAAGAAAGAAATTTTATTAACTTATCAACTTAGTAAAGGAACTTGGATTGGGATGACTTATAAAGAAGATTTGCAAGAAGTACAAGAAAAAATTGATGAATTAAAAGAGAATAAAGAATATCCTATTCATTTATGGCAAGAATAAAGATGCGAGGTGAAAGTATGCTAGAAGAAAAGAGAAAAAGAGTTAAAGAGTTGACTTCGATACTTGAAAAAGCAAATTATGAGTATTATGTTTTAGCAAATCCAACTTTAACAGATCAAGAATTTGATAAATATATGCGAGAACTTGAGGAGCTTGAAAATGAATATCCTGAACTTGCTAGTCCCACCTCGCCAACAAAAAGAGTTGGTGGAGAGGTTATAGATAAGTTTCAAAAAATTCGCCACAGTATACCCATGCTTTCTTTACCAGATGTTTTTAATGAAGATGAGATAAGGGATTTTGATGAAAGAATACGGAAATCTGGTTTTAATCCCGAATATGTATGTGAATTAAAAATTGATGGATTAAGTGGTTCTTTTCATTATGAAGATGGTCAATTAGTTACAGGAGCAACTCGAGGAGATGGAGTCGTTGGGGAAGATATTACTCATAATGTGAAAACTATCCGTAGTCTTCCTTTGCATTTAAAAGAAAATATTGATATTGAAGTTCGTGGTGAGATTTATATGCCTAGGAAAGTACTTTCTAAGTTGAATCAAGAGAGAGCTTCATTAGATTTGCCTTTATTTCAAAACTGTCGAAATGCAGCTGCGGGATCTATTCGCCAACTAGATTCTAAAATTGCTGCTGGAAGGGGTCTTGATACTTGGATTTATCATTTGCCTAATCCAGAAGATTATGGAATAAAAACTCATTTTGAGGCATTAGAATTTATGAAAAACTTAGGTTTTAAAGTCAATCCAGCTAATCGTTTAGTAAAAGATATTGATGGAATTTTAGAGTTTATTAAAGAGTATTCTGAAAAAAGAAGTAGTCTTACTTATGATATTGATGGAGTTGTTGTTAAAGTTAATGACTTATCTATGCAAGATGCTCTGGGCTTTACTTCTAAATATCCACGATGGGCGATTGCTTATAAGTTTCCTGCTGAGGAAGTATTAACGAAGTTAACGGATATTATTTTTACTGTTGGAAGAACTGGAAGAATCACTCCTAATGCGGTGTTAGAGCCAGTAATTGTTATGGGGTCTACTGTGAAGCGAGCTACTTTACATAATGAAGATTATGTTTTGGAAAAAGGCTTGAAAATTGGAGATACTGTATCTATTCGTAAAGCAGGCGATGTAATACCTGAAGTGGTTGAAGCTAAAATTGAAAGACGTACAGGGAATGAAAAAGATTTTGTGATGATAAAAAATTGTCCGATTTGTGGTAGTGAATTGTCTAAGAAACCTGGTCAAGTGGATCACTTTTGTATGAATCCAAAGTGTCCAGCAAGACATATCGAAGGACTTATTCATTTTTGTAGTCGTAAAGCGATGAATATTGATGGATTAGGCGAAAGAATTGTTGAAGATTTCTTTAATTTAGGCTTTATTAAATCTATTACAGATATTTATCATTTAGAGATTCATAAAAAGGATTTGCAAGAGCTAGAAGGTTATGGAAAGAAAAGTATTGAAAATTTATTAGAAGCTATTCAAAACAGTAAAAAGAATAGTTTAGAGAGGTTGTTATTTGGTCTAGGTATTGAAGGCATTGGAGATAAAACGGCTCTTGTTTTGGCTAGACATTTCAAAACTTTGGATGTTTTAATGAGTCAAACTGAAGATGAATTGAAATCATTAAAAGATATTGGACCAATTCTTGCTCATAATATTTTTTCTTATTTTCAAAATGTGGACAACCAAAAACTTATTCACACTTTAAAAGAATTGGGACTTAATATGACATTTTTAGGCTCTGGAGAAAAATATAATGAACTTATTACAGATAAAAGATTTGTAGTTACGGGAACGATTTCTTTTATGGGTCGAGATGACATTGAAAGTGTACTTGAAAGTTATGGTGGGCATGCAAGTGGCAGTGTTTCTTCTAAAACTAATGTAGTTATTGTCGGTGAAAAACCTGGAAGTAAAGCAGATAAAGCTCGGGAATTAGGAATTGAAATTTGGGATGAAGGTAAGCTTTACTCCTTATTTGAAGAACTTGGTGAGGTCTAGTTTTTATAAATAACGATGTTCAAAAAAATTTACAAATGCTTCAAGATTTTTTTAAACAAGATGAAGATATTAAGAAGATTTTGTTAAATCTTTTAAAAGCTAAGGACTCGCTAGTTGGAACGTATCAAATGTAGAGATTTTTGCGTTTATTAAATCGAACAAGTACTCAATTTCAAAAATTTTTTAAGAGTTTTCTTTCTTTATTAGAATTATCTTCTTTGGAATATACCGATTTGCTTGAAAATTTTGTCGATCAATTTTTTCAAAAATTACAAGAAGATTTAGATAAATGTGATTGTACGCAGATGGGGATAGAACGTTTAGTTTTTGAAAGATTTGTTTCTTTAAAACCTGAATTTTTGGATATTGTTCATCAAAATTGTGTAGCAAACAAAGTTTCTTTTGATTTAAAAGCCATCCAAAAAAATTGTACTTTTATTAACGAACTTTTGAATTTTTATCATTCTTATATTGTTAATAAATTGAATTATTCTCAAGTTTTTCCTATTGTATTGGAAAAAAATAATCTTGTGCTTTGTGGAAAAGAAACTTCTTTTTCTAAAAATGTTTTTGATAAGTTTCCAACAAATTTGGAAAGTAGATATATTCGAATTCTTTCTTATGATGAAAATTTTGTGTATGTTCTTATTCGTGATTATGGGCACGCTACTTCTTTAAAGATTAAAAAAGATCATGAACAAGTATATGTGGAATATTTTATTCCAACCGTTACAAATTTTGAAAAAATTCAAGAGTTACCTGGTCTTAATCGAGTGTCTAAATATGATGATACGGGATGGGCAACGGGATCTTTTAGAGGAAATTTAGAAGATTTAGAAGAGTTTATTCAAAAAAATATCCATTTTCTGGATAAATTAATCTTCGAAACGAGCATCTACATAATAGATAGGTCGTCCTTCTTTAAAATATTGTTTTTCATAGTTTGTCATAATGTTTGGAATAGGATTTTCATCATGATGGAGATCTAGACTTACTCTTTTAAATGTGTACCAGTAATTAGATAAAGATTCTAATGAATAAGCAAAAAAGCCTTTGTTATCGGTTTTTAAAATAATGTGTTTTTGTTTTTTAAAGATTTTATCATATTTTTTTAAAAAATTTACGTGAGTGAATCTTTTCTTTTCATCAATTTTTTTAGGCCAAGGATCGCAGAAAGTTAGATATATTGTATCAATTTCTTTTTGAAAAATATTGTCTACTTCTTCCGCATTACAATTTATTAGTTTTAAGTTCGGCAGATTTTTATTTGTTAAGTTTTCTACTGCTCGAACCATTTGGGAATCAATTGCTTCTAATCCAATAAAATTTATATTTGGATATGTTTTGGCCATATCAATTATAAAGTCGCCTCTGCCCATTCCTAATTCTAAATAAATAGGATTTTTGTTTTTAAAAATAGTATTCCATTTTCCTTTATATTCTTTAGGATTGTTGACAACGTAAGGACAATTTTTAACAATTTTATCTGCATTTTTAATTTTTATATATTCCATAGTTTTTCTCCTTGTTTTTTATATCGTTTTTATTTTATCAAATATTTATTTAAAAGTCTTTATTTTTATTTTATTTTCTGTATTTTTAGTAAAGTGGTTTGAAAAATTGCCAAAACTGTGAGTCCTATTGTAAACTTTTTTTGAGTTTTCGTAAAATTTGATGCATAGTCAAAACAAAAAGTGGATAAGTTAAAAAAAATACAGAAAGTCAT
>CALVOC010000002.1 GCA_944350145.1 uncultured Bacilli bacterium | reverse complement strand
TTTTTTAATAAATTCTTCTGTCATATAATTGCTCCTTTCTCAAAAGCATTCGACAACCCCTAATCTCTATTAATATCACCACGGCAAACCTTAAGGCCATAGTTATATCCTTTACAAACATTACCGTTTTCTTTTGTCTTTTCTGGTCCAAAAGTAATTCCAATTAGGCTATAAATTATCCAGGCAAATAGCACTATTCCCACTACTAATTCCCACTTAAATCTTCTTTTTTTAATTATTTGCGTTTTCATTACTACTCTCCTCTTGAATATCCTTAATGCCTAAATATTGATAAAACAAGTCGGGATAGATTAGATAATTCCATCTTTCTTTAACCTTAACAGCGGTACCAAATGGCAATCTACCGGTTTGTAATCCAACTCTTATAAATTGTGGTGATTTATGTATCAATTTTGATGCTTCTTTAATTGTTATTTTTTTCATAAAAAATCCTTTCTTATATTTGTTTTTGTTTTTTTAGTTTTGCGGACTAAAATTTATTTAACTAATTTATTAGACTCCGAAATATGAGTATTCTCATATATTGCCTTAAAAAAATAAAACAAGTCAATTCCATAGCCATAAGTTAATATTTTTTCTAAAATACAAACTTTAATTTTAACTTTGTTATTTTCATATTCAGACAAAGTTTGAGCATATATACCAGTTTTATCTTGCAATTCTTTTAAACTCATATTATGTCTATTTCTGATAGCTCGTAATTCATTACCAATTAAGACTGAATAATTCAATATCTTCACCTCCCCTATTACAGCCTCATTATATATGAGTATTCTCATATTGTCAATATAAAATATGAGTATTTTCATTTTTTTGTTGTAAAATTTCGTTGAAAACGTTATAATATATCATGAAAGAGGGGATTGAATGAGTTACTTCAATAATAATCTTCCATATATCAGAAAACAAAAAGGGATCTCTCAAAAAGAATTAGCCAAAAAAATTGGCGTTGATCAATCTACTATCTCACTATGGGAAAAAGGAATGGATACGACAGTTGAAAATGTAATAAAGGTAGCAGAAGCACTCGACGTTCCCGTTCCCGACTTCATAGGCTCAGATTTAAGATTTGATAATGCCGAATTAATCGACTTAAATGTAGAGAGAGTGAAAGTGCCAGTTTTAGGAGTGATAAAAGCAGGTACACCAATTGAAGCACAAGAAGATATTTTAGATTATGTAGAAATACCAAAAGAATGGATAAGGCAAAGTAAAAAATATTATGGTTTAAAAATTAGTGGTAATAGCATGAGCCCGAAGTATATGCCAAATGATACCGTTATTTTTGAAGAAACAAATGATTTTCAATATGCCAATAATAAAGATTGCTGCGTGATGGTAAATGGTGACGATGCAACTTTCAAGGTTCTTAAATTAAAAGAAGACGGTATTAGATTAATACCACTAAATATTGAAAATGATGATGGATATCTTCCTACGTCATATACTAAAGAAGAAATAATAAACTTGCCAGTCAAAGTAATTGGTATCGCTAGAGTAAAAATTTCCAGCATAAGTTATATGGAAGAATAAAAAAAGACCTACTGCTCGAACAGTAAGTCTTGAATGAAAAATCACTTTTAGTCCGCAAAACTAAAAAACAAAATATAAGATATAATGTTATGGATTTTTCTATTTCATTATATCAAAAGCAAAAGAAAAACACAAGAAATAGGAGGATTTTGATATATGAAATACAATCTACATTTAGGTGGTGATGTCTTATAAAACTACCTAATAACTACGGAATAATCGAAAAATTATCAGGAAATAGAAGAAACCCTTATAGAGTAAGAAAAACTATTGGATGGAATGAAAACGGAGTACAAAAGAGGCAAACTATTGGATATTTTGAAACAAGACAGCAAGCATTACAAGCATTAGCATTATTTAATGAAAATCCTTATAACATTGATGCTAAAAAAATAACCGTTGAAGAACTTCACCAAAAATGGCAAGATGAAAAATATCCTAAAATTTCTAAAAAAACACATCAAGTATACAATATGTGTTGGAATTATTGTCAAGATATAAAAGATATACCGTTTGTCGATGTTAGACTAACTCATTTGCAAGCAATAGTTGATGGCATGGGTGATAAATGGAGTGCAAAAAAAGCATTCAAAATTATGTGGCATCAAATGTACGATTATGCAATTAAACATGATATAGATGTTAAAAAATATTCAGAATACATCGACATAGGCAAAAAAACGACCAAATTAGTACGAATACCATTTGAGGAAGAAGAAATAGACAAGTTATGGGAAAATATCGACAGAATGGATTTTATTGATACTATATTGATACTTATTTACACAGGCTTAAGAATAAGCGAATTATTAGACATTAAAATTGAAAATGTTCATATTGATAAAGAATATATGATCGGTGGATTAAAAACAGAAGCAGGAATAGATAGAGTAATACCACTTCATAAAAGAATAATACCACTTATCCAAAGATATTATGATAAAGCAGTTGAAGTTGAATGCGATTATTTAATCGTTAATTCTTTAGGCAAACAAATGAAATACTCTAATTATAGAAGAGAAAAATGGGATATTATGATGGAACAGTTAGAGTTTTCAAAAAATCATAAACCTCATGACACAAGACATACTTTTGCCACTCGTATGGACAGAACACCTGCTAATAAATTATGTATAAAAAGAATAATGGGACATGCTAGTACAGATATAACAGATAAAGTTTATACTCATAAAGATATAGAAGAACTTATAGAGGCAGTTAATTACCTGAAATAAGTTCTTTTTTTATTATCTTGATTTGTGGGTTACTTGTGGGTTACTTGTGGGTTACGAACCAAATTTTATGGAGTTTAGACATATTCTTAAACAAAAGAAAACCCCATAAACACAGGATTTATAGGGTATAAAAGAAAACTTTTTGCTAACGTTTACTAAATTGTGGAGCACGACGAGCTTTTTTAAGACCATATTTTTTACGTTCTTTAACTCGTGGATCTCTTGTAATCATACCAGCTGGTTTTAAAATTTTACGATAAGCTGTATCTGCAGTTTGATCTGTATTTGCATCAAATAAAAGTAATGCTCTAGTAATTCCTAGACGAATAGCACCGGCTTGACCAGCATATCCGCCGCCTTTAACAGTAACTGTTATATCGAAACGATTCTCATTATTTGTTAAAGTTAATGGTTGTTTTAAATCTAAAACTAAAATTTTATCAGGCATATATTCATTTACATCAACGCCATTTACAGTAATATTTCCAGTACCACTTGTTAATGTAACTTGAGCAACAGCTCTTTTTCTTCTACCTGTAGCTTTCCAACTTTGTTTTGCCATAACGTCCTCCTTACATTACCTTTAATTCTATAGGTTTTTGTGCTTGATGTTTATGGTCAGTTCCACGATACACAAACAACTTTTTACCCATTTGTCTGCCAAGGCGTCCATGAGGCATCATACCCTTAACAGCTCTTTCCATCATTTCTTCAGGATAATTTTGAATCATTTCTTTTGCATTACGTTCTCTAAGTCCTCCTGGATAACCAGAATGATTATAATACATCTTATCTTCTAACTTATTACCAGTTAATTTTACTTTGTCAGCATTAATAATGATTACATAATCTCCACAATCAACACTAGGTGTATATGTAGGTTTATGTTTACCGCGTAAAACTGTAGCAGCCTTACTAGCAACACGACCTAAAGAAATACCACTAGCATCAATAACATACCATTTACGTTCAACGTTTTCTTTTTTTTGTAAAAATGTACTCATGTTTAAAATCCTTTCATCTTTCTTTTAAACTTTTGCTTTCCCAAGGCATACGTTCTCCAGATAAATAAAATGTACCGATTAAAATTATATGCGAATATAGCTTGAAAGTCAAACAAAAAAAGCATTTTTGACATGAAAATCATAAGAAATTGATTCATTTTTCATCAATAAACAATTTTTGTTAAATATAATCCCATTGCTGGGACAACGGAAAATCTTTTTTCTTCAGAAGTATTTAAAGCATTAGAAACAGAAGAACAAGTTGCAGCTCCCCTTCCAACATCCAATATAGCCCCTACAATACTTCTAACCATATATCGATAAAAACTTTTACCACAAACTTCAATAGTTATAAAATTCTTGTCTTTTCTAATTTTCAAAGAAGAAATAAACGATTGATAAGAATCCCTAGATCCACTTACAAAATTATGAAAATCATGTTCTTTTAAAAATAAATTAGCACATTCCTGCATTTTTTCTAAATCCAAAGTATACGGAAAAAAATAAGCATAATCGCTATAAAATGGATTCTTTTTTCCACAATAAATTTTATAAACATAAGTTTTTTCTTTTACTAGAAAACGAGCATGAAAATCCTTATCCACTTGTTCTAAAGATTGAACAGCAATATAGGGAGATAGCATTCTATTCATAATATACTTTAATTTTTTTAACGAAACAGATAAATCTAAATCAAAATGAACGCATTGATCTAAGGCATGAACTCCAGCATCTGTTCTTCCAGCACCCTTAATAACTACTTCCTTTTTAGCAAGAATACTTAATACTCTCTCTAACTCATTTTGAACACCTTTACCATTTTCTAAACGTTGAAAGCCCATGAACTTACTTCCATCATAAGAAATTCTTGCTAAAATTCTCATACAGCACCTCGATAAATAGACTTTAAAGTTTCATTAAAAGTAATATCATGATCTATGTTATGTCCTTTTTTTTCTAAATACTTAACCAATTCTACCGAAAAAGGCATGGAAACATATTTATATATCTCATCTTGATAAAAATCTTCTATATACTTATATTTTCCATTTTTTGTAAACAAATAAAAAGATTTAACCGTTTCACATACAAAATTCATATTATTTTCAAGTAAAATAATAGCAATATGATGCTTATACATTAAATTTCGAAAAAATCTTTTAAAATACTCTTGTTCACTGTAAATCAACTCTTCAAAAAAATATTCGCAAACAATAACTTTTGACTGTAAAAGCAACACTAAAGCTAAGGAAACTTTTTTACTTTCCTGCAAAGTTAAAGCATTTAAAGACACAGAATACAAACTAGGTTTTAATTTCACTAATTGTAACGATTGAATAATTTTTTCTTCATTAGCTTGAGTTTTATCTTTTAAATAATTAAGAACCGACATTGTAGTAGAAAAACGTTTTTCTAAAACGTATCCAGAAGTTGCATCACTTGTAACTCCATGAATTTTAGTAGGAAAATTAACTAATATTGAAAAACCGTCTTTATTTATAAAATCACTCATTTGGATTGCCATATACTTTCCTCCAATTCTTCCTTTGTTAAACAAATTTTATTTAAAATCCCATAATAGCCTAGTTGAATACTCATATTGACATAAAAAGGTAATGAAAAACCCAATAATTTCATAATTTTTTCTTCTTGCAATACAGATAAAGTATTCCCTTCAATAGCAATTTTATTATTTTTTATAACGATTAAATAAGAAAAGAAAATAGTGCTTTCGATTTGATTGGTAATATAAAAACATTTAATTTGTTGCTCTTTCAAAAATTCTAAAAAAAATTGCAATTCTTTTAAAGATAAAATTCTTTTTAAATCTTCACAAAAAAGAAAATCCGGCTTCTTTAATAATTTTAAAACTAAAGCATAACGACAATTTAAATGCGAAGTACCCTTTAAAAATTTATTTAAAAATCTTTGCCATGATGTATCCAAATGTTCATAATTTATTTCAGATTTCCAATCTTTTACTTCTTTACCCTCCAAAAAGTAAAATTCATATGTTCCATTCGTATCTAACAACTGAGTATTTTTATACAAAGTTCTTAATAAAAGACTTTTACCACTTCCACTTTCTCCTAATAAACAAATAGAATTTTTTCCATCAAAAGAAAGAGAAAAATCAGTTAAGATCTTTTTCCCTTCCAATTGTAAATCAAATAAATTTATACGACAATACTTCTCCATATTCATCACTACTCTATATTTTAAAATAGAAAAAAAAGAAAAGAAAGAAAAACTTTCTATTCTTCAGGAATTTTTATAATAAACTCTCCAGGTAATGAATACATATATTTTTCTCTTGCATATCTTGCAACATAATCTGGATCATGCAATTTTGTAACCTCACTAGTCAAACTCTCTTCTTCTTTTAGTAAATCATCATAATAAGAGGTTAAACTAGCTATTTGCTGTGTATTATCAACTATTTGTAACCAATCGCGAAAAATAGACACAAAAGATAGACCCACTAAACCTATAAAAAAAACAGATAAAAACAAAAAACGTTTTTTAGCTTTATTTGAACCTTTCCTTTTCATTCTCTTCACCTATTTATAAATATATAATAAATTATATCATCGGCGAAAAATTTTTTCAATTTTAGAAGGAAGAAAAGAACTTAATTTGACACGTTTATGTAAAATATCAAAAACAACAAAACCAAACAAAACAAAAAGCAAGAAATAGATGTGAATAATCCCATCATTTAATTGATACATTAAATAAACATACAACAAAACAATATTCATAACAAACAAAATAGTCGTTAAATATTTCATAGGTACGGAATAAGTTTCAGAAATTTTAAAATGCCAACGTGTAACTATATGAAAACCAAATCCGAATAAAAAGGAAAAAAGAAAAGATAGAAGCTGAACAATCTCATCCATTATTTAAATAATTTAGCCATAAAACTCTCTTCTTTGACTTTTCCCTTACCATTTTCTAAATATTGATAACTATTAATTTTCCCTTTAATCCGAACATTACCATCATGTGTATCTAATTTTAAAATTTCAAGACCACTTCCTTTTAACAACAAAATCCCCATAGTGGTTTCTAATAAAAATTCTTCATGATCAAAACTACTTATCTTTTTTACACCTGTAATATAAATTTCCCGTCGATCAATAATCTTGACTTCATGATTAGGCGGTACTAAAGGAATAGTATTTTCCGTCTCCATTTTTATCACCTAAAAATATATATGCCAAACTAAAAAAAATAATTCCAAAAAGAATTATTTTTATGAAAAATCACCACGAATCTTTTTTAATTCTAAATGATTATCTAAAGTATCCAAACAATTTTTCAAAGTTTTTAAATCATTTAAATAAAAAGTATAAAAAGTTCGTGAAATAGTATTATTTTCAACAAATTGTTCAGGAAAAAGATCGTTTAACTCATCGCTTTTATCAAAAATATAAAGAACATACTTTTCTAAAAATTCATCTTTGATAAGACAACCACCTGAAGAAGAATAAAAAGATAAATGCTTTAACATTTTAAGAATCATCTGATACTCTTGAATATCATAAATAAATGAAAAAGAATTTTGAACATAATCAACTAAAAATTCTAAAACGGATGTATGAAAAAAAGATAAATCTAAAAAGCACTCTCCCATATCCTGACAATTGAAAGATATACCAGATAAAGCTGGAAATCTATCACTTTTACGATTAAATTCAACTTTTCGAAGAAATTGACACAAAGAAAAAATTTCATGTTGATTATCTTCTGTAATTTTTAAAGTCAATTGACTCGGAGTTGCTAAAATAACCGGCATATGATGTCTTTCACACCAATTTTTCAAATTGTGAATTAACATAACAGGATACATTTGAAACTTTTCCAATTTTTCCATTAAAATCCCCCCACCATGGAAAAAATTCTAGTTGCCTAGAATTTATTCTGCAGAATCTTGTTTATTATATTCTGTCAAAATCGCATCAGTAAATTCACTACGAACATCTGGATTTATTGGATGACAAACGTCTCTGTATTCACCAGTTGCTGTTTTTCTGCTTGGCATAGCAATAAATAAACCATTATCACCTTCAATAATACGAATATCATGAATAGCAAATGCATCATCGATTAAAACCGAAGCAATTCCTCTCAATCTTGAATTTTCTTTTGTGATCTTACGAACACTAACAGATGTAATTTTCATCATTTACTCTCCTTCTAAAGTCCATCAACTTACTAACATTGTATAGCATAAATTGGATTATTTCAAGCTTTTTACGCAAGTTTGACAACAACATCTCCAATAATAACATCTGAATAATTAAAACTTTTTTCTACACCATTTACCAAAACTGTAAAAACATACGGATATACTCCAGAAACAACACCATAATATTCAAAATTTTTATTACGCAATCCATATACTTGGACAGTTACATTTTTGTTTAAATAACTTCCAATTTTTTCTCTAACAATATCGAGATTCATAATCCTCCTATCTTGGAAATCCTACATACATCATTCCAGTACTTATAATCCCACCCATACCATTTGCTCCATACTTAGTTTTAGAAAGTAAATTTACCAAATCAATTTCCTTATTACGTTCACTCATTGCAAGCACGGTAGCAATAATTGCAGGATCTAATGCATGAATATTCACGCGTTTTGGAGAACTTGCAAAATTAGCTCCAGCCTTAATTAATTCTTCATAATTACTTTGACAAGCTCCAGCAATAATAACTAATTTTTCATGACTTTTTTCATATTTGCGAGCTTCCTTTACAGCTCGAACAAAATTTTCAGTATTTTTATAATTATGAATATCATTTATTCCACCTTTTTTAGGATAATAAGCATCATGACCAGTAATAATCACAATATCTGGTTGATACTCAATTAATAAATTTTTAATTTGTTTAGCTACATCTTTTTCTTCTATTCTTTTTCCAACAGCCATCACTTTATTTCTCTTATAAAACTTTAAACATCTTTCCAAATAATCTTGATCAGCATCAATATGTAAAACTTTGCCAGGCAAATAAAAAAAATCTCCCCGCATTGATAAATCCTCTAACAAAAAAGAATCTTCTTCACTATCACGATCCTCTTTTACATATAAAACTAAATCTTCTAATGGAGCATCAGCATACAAACGAACTTGTTCTCCTTTTAAATAGGCTACTTCTCCTCGGATATTTAAGATCTTAAAAACAATATCATGATTGTAACTAATTCGTGTTACAAGATCCCCTACTTGAAATATCATAAGCTTCACCTAAAAAAATATATGAAAAAAACTAGCAAAACTTTACTAGTTATTCAATTTGGTAAAAATTTTTACAAAAACTTCATAAGGTATTTCTTCTGCTCGAACATTTGAAGAAAAATGATTTTCCTGCAAAATAGGAAAAATAGAGTCCCAATCATACTCCTTTAAATTATTTTTTAATGTCTTCCTTTTAAAAGAAAAAGCTTTTTTTAAAAAGATACTAAAAGAAACAATATCAAGAGAAACAATTTCCTTTTTGCAAACAAAACGAACTACTGAACTCATTACTTTTGGCGGAGGTGAAAAAGATGAGGGTGATACATCAAAAAGTTTTTCAATATTAAAAAAATGTTGCAATAAAACGGTAAAATATCCGTATTCTTTTGTTCCAGGCAAAGCAGCAAAACGCAAAGCAACTTCCTTTTGAACTAATAAAGTCATACCTGAAATAAAAAGAGAACTTGTTAGCAAATGTTCAATAATCGGTGTAGTTATATAATAAGGAATATTTGCAATAACATAAATATGATCGTAATTTTTCTTTAAATCTTCTTTCAAATTTCTTTTTAAAAAATCATCAAAAATAATCTTCACATGCTCACTTTGAAAAGAAGATAAAAATTCCTTCATTCTTTCATCAATTTCATAACAAAATAAATCACTCGATTTTTTTACCAAATATTTAGTTAATGCACCTTTACCCGGACCAATCTCAACAATCAAATCATTAGAAGATACATCAAAGGTATCAGCAATTCTTTGCAAATCTTTCTCATCCTTCAAAAAATTTTGACCTAAACTTTTTTTTGCAATTATTTTTTTCACACCATCACCAACTTATAAACGTAATATAACACAGATATTTTAGTCAATCAAGAATATAAAAAAACTTATCCAAAGATAAGCTTTTATTAAAAACCAATTCTCAAAACATCATAACTCTTGGTTTTTCTTCCAACATATCTAGAAGCATCACTTTCATTAGCCATCAATAAATCTAAATCATTTCCCAAAACACCACGATCCAAGACAATAGCAATTATAGGATCATTTGATATACTTGGAAGCTCAAAACGAACAATAGAACCACAAGGCAAATTACTAGAAGATGCAACAATTCTTACTGTTCCATATTCTAAATCAGGATAAGTAGTAGTGCCATCTTTTACATAATAACTTGAACAAGCCAAATGACCACTACACATAGGACAATTAGCTCCATATCCCGTAATATCTCCAGTAAAAGTATCCTTAGCACTATATAAATCATTTTTTAAATCTTCTTCTAATTTTAAAGCCATAGTAGATAAATTTATAACTCGATTACTTGCATTATTTGAAACAGTTGCCATCTCTTTAGTAGTACTAACATTAGCCACAAAAACAAATAAAACTAATAAAATCAATTGAACGGTAAGACAAATATTTCTTTTTAACTTAACCATTACTTGCACCTCGTTTTACAAGATCATGATATCATACCTACACTAAAATGTCAAAAACGGCTCGAACATTTTCATTAGTAACTTTTTCCAGTTGATTTTTAGAAATATTTAAATATTCACAAATAAAATCTGCGATAAGTAAAATATTTTTAGGAGAATTTTTGTTACCCCGATAAGGATGAGGAGTCAAATATGGACTATCCGTTTCTAAAACAATATACGGAAAAATAGTTGGAAGAATTTCTTTAAGATGACTATTTTTAAAAGTAACCACTCCATTAATTCCTAATTTATATCCCATTTTAATATAAATTTCTGCTACTTCTAGACTTCCAGAAAAAGAATGAATCACTCCTTTAACTTTAGGAAATTTTTTTAATATTTCAATCGTATCCTTAGTAGCATCACGCGAATGTACAACAACAGGTAAAGAATATTTCTCAGCCAAAACCAACTGTTTTTCAAACAATTCTTTTTGTTGTTCTTTATGTTCCTTATCAAAGTGATAATCCAATCCTATTTCTCCAACTGCAACTACCCTAACATCCTTAAGATGTTCTTCTAAAAAAAGCAAATCTTTATCTTGATAAGTGGTAACAGATTCAGGATGAATACCCAAACACCCATAAATGCTATCTTGGCTTTTTAATAATTCTAAAACTTCTTCATTACTCTTTTGATCACATCCAGCAACAATAAATTTACTTACTTGATTTAAAGAAGCTTCTTTTAAAACATCTGTTAAAGAATCATAATATTCTTTATATAAATGACAATGAGTATCTACTAACATTTTACTCTTCCTTATTCGCTGCTATTTCAGCAAGTTTTTTAGAACTATCAATTCTCATAAAAATAGGAGTCGGATCCAATACACAATATTTATGATCATTTATAAAGCAAAACGATAAATTATTCGTTTGTAATTGTCTAAAAATTTCATCTGAAGTAGCGGGCAAAAATGGCTTTAGAAAAACAGCACAAACTTGAATACCTTCTAATAAATTATATAATACAGTTTCTAAACGATCTCGTTTTGTTTCTTCCTTAGCAAGACTCCAAGGCATAGTATCATCTATATATTTATTACTAGCTCGTAAAGTATCAAAAATTTCATCAAGTGCAGAACCTATCTCTAATTTAAACATTCTTTTTTCAACGCGTTCTTCTAAACTATTGATCATTTCAATATATGAAGAGTCCATATCTTCTAAAATTTTTTTATTTTCAATTTCTCCGTCAAAATATTTCTTAGCCATTGAAATTGTTCGATTTACTAAATTTCCTAAAATATTAGCTAAATCACTATTAATACGTTCAATGATAAGCTCATAAGAAATCGTTCCATCACTTTGAAAAGGAATTTCATGCAACAAATAATACCGAATTGCATCAACTCCAAACAACGAAACTAAATCATCTGCATACATAATATTTCCTTTACTCTTACTCATTTTATCGTTATTCATCAAAAGCCAAGGATGCCCAAAAACTTGTTTAGGTAAAGGTAAATCTAATGCCATTAATAAAATTGGCCAATAAATAGTATGAAAACGAATAATATCCTTACCAACTAAATGTAAATCAGCAGGCCACCATTTTTTAAAAGTATCATCTCCTCCATCAGTATCATAACCAATATTAGTAATATAGTTAGACAAAGCATCAATCCAAACATAAACGATATGCTTATCATTAAAAGGAACTCGAATACCCCAATCAAAAGAAGTTCTAGAAACACACAAATCTTGTAAACCTGGTTTCAAAAAATTATTAATCATTTCATTTTTACGAGCTTCTGGCTGAATAAATTCTGGATGATTTTCAATATATTCAATCAACCGATCTTGATACTTAGACATTCTAAAAAAATAGGATTCTTCACTTCTTTTTTTTACTTCTCTACCACAATCTGGGCATTTTCCATCTACAAGTTGATTATCTGTCCAAAACGACTCACAAGGAGTACAATACCATCCCTCATATTGATCCAAATAAATATCACCTTGATCATATAGTTTTTGAAAAATATGCTGTACTATTTTTTTATGATGTTCATCTGTAGTTCGTACAAATTTATCATAACTAGTATTCATCACATCCCAAATTCTTTTTATTTCCCGGGAAATATTATCGACAAATTCTTGAGGAGTTTGACCATTTTCTAGAGCCTTTCCCTCAATTTTTTCACCATGTTCATCTGTTCCGGTTTGAAAATAAACATCAAAACCTTTTAATCTTTTATAACGAGCAATTGCGTCTGCCAAAACAATTTCATAAGTATTGCCAATATGTGGTTTTCCAGATGCGTAAGCAATCGCGGTTGTAATATAAAACTTTTCCATCTTTATCATCCTTTCAAATAAAAAAATCATGAACATAAGGACGAATAAAAACCCGTGGTACCACCTTATTTCATGATAATTCATGCACTTTACCCTTAACGCGAGATAACGTTTCAACTCCAGAGCCATCTTCTATAATTTTCCTTTGTTTATTTTCACCAACCATAAACTCTCTAATAAAGAAATAATTATATACTCTTTCCTTCCTCATTGATTAATGATATTTTAACATAGTTTTTTTAAAAGTCAACAATGGGAAAAGTCTCATTCTCAAAAAATGTCTACAAAATGTCGATTTTATTAATAAGCAGCTTATTAATAAAGTTCAAAAATTTTTTCTGTTCCTCTGTAATAGGTTGAGAAGAAAATAAAACCAACACTCCCACTACATCTGTAGAAACAATTAAAGGAATCACATAATAATAACTTTCTTCAATTTCACTTAAAATGTTTTCTTTATAAACAGACTCATAAGTTTCCCTATTTTCTAAAAATTTTAATAATTTAGTATTTAATAATATATGTTTAAATTCATTTTTAAAAGCCGCAATAACTTGTTCTCGATCAAAAATTAAAATAGAATAATTCATTATATCATAGGCGATTTCACATAATTTATTTGCTAATTCTTGATAATTTAAAAGTCGAGAATGTTTTTGCAAACATATTCCATTAGAAGAAACGAAAATTTCTAAATTTTCACCATCTCGTATACCTAAAGTTCTTCTTATCTCTTTAGGAATCACAATTCTTCCTAACTCATCAATTTTACGAATAACACCTGTATCCTTCACTTCAAAAATCCACTCCAATCTATAAAATAGTTTGAGAAGATTTGAAAAAATTATACTTCTAAATCCGTAGCAATCAATTGAATTAATCGAACAACATCATAAATAAAATGATGTTTTAACCCTAAAAGATTTAAACTTATAACAATTTTATGATTTTCATATTTTAATTGAAATTTAGGATTAATATTATAAGTTTCTAAGAAAAGTTTATCCCCTTTAACTTTTGAAGAAATATCGGGTGGAAGAGAAATTGAAATAAAACGATCTGTTTGCTTAACATCCGTGATTTTTAAACGTTCAGCAAGTTTCTCAAACCATTCTTCATACATATAAACCTCCATTGCTGGCGAAATATTTCCGAAACGATCCACAATTTGCTTTTTAATTTCTTCCATTTTCTCATAAGAATCAATTTCATTAATCATTTGATGAATTTCAATACGAACAGACTCATCTTCTACATAATTTTGATCTATATGAGTTTCAACATTAATTAAAGATTCTTTAGTATCTTCTTCTACTACTTCCTCACCTTTTAAACGTTTCATTTCTTCTTCAATCATCTTCATATAAAGACTAATTCCAACTGAATCAACAAAACCAGCTTGTTCACTTCCTAAAATATCTCCAGCTCCACGAATAGATAAATCTCTCATCGCGATTTTATAACCACTTCCAAGTTCCGTAAAATCTCGAATAGCCTGTAAACGTTTAACAGCAATATCATTTAACATTTTATTTTTTTGATAAAGTAAATAAGCATAAGCAATTTTATTGCTTCGCCCAACACGCCCCCGCAATTGATATAATTGACTTAAACCGAAGTAATCCGCATCATAAATAATTAAAGTATTGGCATTTGGAATATCTATACCTGTTTCTATAATAGTAGTACTTAGCAAAATATCAAATTGATGATCCACAAAATCTTCCATAATATGATCCAATTCTTGTTTATTCATTCTCCCATGTGCATATCGAATCTTTGCTTCAGGAACAAGTCTTTTTAAACGAGATAACATTTCTTCAATCGTCTCAATTCGATTATATAATACAAAAATTTGACCATCACGAGCTAATTCCTTATAAATCGCATCTTTAACTAACAAATCACTTTCAGATACAACATAAGTTTGTACTGGATAACGGTTTACTGGAGGTGTATCAATTATAGATAAATCCCGAAGACCAGATAAAGCCATTTTTAAAGTTCTCGGTATAGGAGTGGCAGATAATGTTAAAACATTTACATCATTTTTAAATTCCTTAATTTTTTCTTTATGAGTAACTCCAAAACGTTGCTCCTCATCTACTACCAATAATCCCAAACGTTTAAATTTAACATCATTACTAAGTAAACGATGAGTTCCAAAAACCATATCTATTTTTCCAGACTTTAAATCTTCCAAAATTCTTTTAACTTCTTTAGGTGTAGTAAAACGATTTAATAAAGCAATTTCTATCGGATAATCTTTAAATCTTTCGAATGCAGATTCATACTGTTGCTTAGATAGAATTGTTGTTGGACACAAATACATAACTTGAAAATTATTACAAACCGTCTTAAACATAGCCCGAAAAGCCACTTCAGTCTTTCCAAAACCAACATCTCCACATAACAACCGATCCATAGGTACAGTTGAATCCAAATCATGAAAAATATCTCGAATAGCTCTAGTTTGATCACGAGTTTCTTCATACGGAAAACTTTTTGCAAAAAGATTTTCTTCAGGATAATCATGATAAGCTACCCCGACAACTTGATTTCTTTTAGCATACAAAGAAATTAATTCTTTCGAAATATCATGAATTCTTTTTTGTATTGATTGTTTTTTCTTAAGCCATGAAGTAGATCCAAGCTTATTTATTTGAGGTTTTAGGCCATCTTTATCACTATATTTATAAATAGTTGAAATTTTTTCTACAGGAATATATACTTTATCATTTCCTAAATAGGAAATTTGAATGTAATCTTTTTTAACACCATGATTCGTTAAAGTTACAACACCATTATACACTCCTATTCCATAAGTCCTATGAACAACATAATCCCCTAAAGATAAAGCATCTATACCATGAATTTTTTTCCCAATACGTATAGGATTTTTATATGTAACCTCTTGTTTTATTTCTTCAATATCATACTCAGAAATAACCACAATATCATCCCAAATAAAGCCTTTATTAATTTTGGTTTTTAAAATATGAATACGATTTTTTTCCAAATGAAAATCAGAAATTAGAAGTACGTCTTGAAATAGTTCTTTTATAACTTTTATTTCACTATCTTTAGAAAGAGCAAAAACAACTGTCTTTCCTTTATTTATATAACCTTGAACAGTTTCATGAAGTTTTGTAAAATCACTTCGAAAATTATCGATTTCTTGAGTCGAAAATTTTAAAATCTTTTTATTTTGTAAAGTATTAGTAACTTGATTAATAAAGATATTTTTTAAAGGTCTTAAATCTTCCAAATACCAAAAATGTTTCTTTCCTACAGTCGCGGATTCTTCATTAAAATGAAGCATTTCTTCTATAAGTTTTTGATAAGCAATATCTATCTGCTCTTGATCAAAAGAAATAAGGATAGAATCAGGCATATAATCTAATAAAGAATTTGGATTCAAAGAAGATATTTCCTCATTTGCTTGACATTTAATATGTTGAATTTCTTTTAAAGACAATTGAGTCTCTTCATCAAAATAACGAATAGAATCGATTTCATCGCCAAAAAATTCAATACGTACTGGATGATCCTCTTGATTAAAAAAGACATCTACAATAAAACCACGAACTGCATATTCCCCGGTAGAAGTAACCATGGATTCTCTTTGATAACCCAAGGATTCTAATGTAGAAACAACTTGATCTCTAGAAATATTCATTTGCTTTTCTAATACAATTTCTAAAGAATTTTGCTCTTGTTGATTAGGCAAAAAATGTAAATATCCCATTAAGTTTGTTACCAAAATATGTTTACCACTTTTTAATTTTTCTAAAGTCTCAAGACGTTTTAACTTCAATTCTGGAGAAACAGCAATAGCCACAGAAGTAAAAAAATCATCCATAGGAAACAATAAAACTTGATCAGTATACGTTTCTAAAGAACGAAACAATTGATTAGCTTTATAAAGATTACTTGTTAAAACAATAATATTTTTTCCTTCTTTTTTAAAAGCTTCAAGCACGTAAAAAACGGATAACTCATTCGTTAGTCCTTCAATAATCACTTGATCTTCAAAAGAAAACTTGTCAAACATTTGCATAAGTCCTCCTTCAATTAAATTTATTCATCGTTTTAGAAATTCCCTCTAAAACAAAGCACTCAATAATTTCTTGGTAAATAGAAAAATGATCTCGTAAAAAATCCAAATCACTTTTAGAAAACTTACCTAATACGTAATCAACTACGGAAACACTAGAAGGTGAAGATATTCCAATTTTTAGTCTTGAAAATTGATCTGTATTCAAAGAAGAAATAATAGACTTTATCCCATTATGCCCACCGGAACTACTATGAACTTTCAAGCGATACTTTCCAAATGGCAAATCTAAATCATCTTGAATAACCAAAATATCTTCAGCAGCTATATGATAATAACCAGCAATTTTAGAAACTGCAATACCACTTAAATTCATATAAGTTAAAGGTTTAACATACAATACATCTTCTGTTTTAATTTTTTCTTTTTTAACCATAGCTTGAAATTTTTTTTCTATTTTAAAATCCGTTACAAAAGAATCCAAAACCATAAATCCTATATTATGACGTGTATTTTCGTATTCTTTTCCAGGATTTCCTAAACCAACAATCATTTTCATATACTACATTCCTCAATTCTTAAATAAATTTTGATACGTTTCTAAACCATTTATTGAAATAGGAGGTTTAACAATACACCCAAATTTACCATTTTTAACTAAACATACTAAAACAATAATTGGAGATTCTTCCATTTTAGAATGGATAAATTGAACCTTTTTTATGCCAAAATGATATTTATGTGCAAAAACAATTATTTCATCCAAACGATTTGGAATATGAACCAAATAAAATCTTCCTTTAGTTTTCAATAAAATAGAAGCAATCCGAATTAAAGATTCTAAATCAATTAAAACTTCATGACGGGCAATTTGTTTTAATTTGTTATGATTTAAAAAATCTTCATGATGAAATTTAAAATATGGTGGATTTGATAAAAGAACATCAAAATTATTTCCCGGGAAATAATTTTCCAATTCCAACACATTTTTTTCTACTATTTGAATAGCATTTTCCATATGATTTTCATAAATTGAAGCCTTAGCAAGCTCTACAATTTGTGGCTGAACTTCGACCGCAATAATAGACTTATGATATTTATAATTTAAAATAATAGGAATAACAGCATTACCCGTACATAAATCTAATATTTTGTTATCATTTTTTCTTATTTCGGCAAATTCAGCTAATAAAATAGAATCTAAAGAAAATTTAAAACCTTCTTCATATTGATATATTTTTAGATTGGGATAATCAAACAACCAATTAAGTTGCTTTTTCATCTAAATAAATCTCCTTTACCTCATCTTGAACTAAAATTTTATACTTTCGATTTAAAATGTCAATACTTACTACTTTTCCTTTTCCAAATGAAGTTTCTATTTCTTGACCGACACTTGGCATTCCTTTAGAACATCGTAAATATTCTGTATCTTCATATGCTAAACAACACAACAATCGACCACAGGCTCCGTTTATTTTAGAAGGATTTAAAGCTAAATTTTGATTTTTAGCCATATTCATAGTAACAGATTCTAAATGAGTTAGACAACTAGCACAGCAAAGATTACGGCCACATATACCTATTCCACCAATATGCTCAGCTTTATCACGAGCTCCAACTTGCCTTAATTCAATTCGAGTATGATAAATACTAGCTAGTTTCTTGGCCAATTCACGAAAATCTACCCTTTCATCTGCAAAAAAATTAAACAACAATTGTTTACGATCAAAAGTGAAATTAGCATCAATAAAATTCATAGTTAATCCCAATTCTTTACTAAACAAACGAGCTTTTTTTAGTGCTTCCTCAGCATCTTTTAAATTTGTCAAATAGTGTTCATAATCTTTTTTGGTTGCAATCCGAAGAATCTTTTTCATTTCTCCTTCATAACTCAAAACTTTTTCTTTGCTTAATCTAGAAACAACTCGTCCAAATTGTTCACCTTTTTCAGTTTCAACTATAACTGTAACTCGATTAGGAATTCTTTTATTCTCACCATTAAAATAATAAATCTTTCCACGATCTCGAAAAACAACACCATAAATATTCACTATGAATCACCACCTTCTAATACAAATCGATCCAAAACCAAAGAAATATTTAAATTATAATTAATTTCATCCAAAATTTCCATAATTAAATCTACTTTTCTTTCAAAATATTTTACATCTTTTTTCAACAAATATTTAAACTCTTTATATTCGCCCTTCAATTCTTCAAGATTTTGTACAGTAAAAAACAAATTTCTATAAATATCCAATAAAGATTCAAATAAATAAAATAAAGTTTTTTTATCCTTTATCTCAGGAAGAAGAATATCTCTATTATACAAAATTGTTTCCATTTTTGAGGTTTCAATTTCTTTAACATATGAAATAGCTAACTCTTTCAAAGCAGAAGGAATTTGCATTGAAACATCGACATTATAATAATCTAATAATATTTGGCATCGACTTTTAATTGTATCGATTACGTTTTCTTTATTGTTAGTAATAAAAAAGCCAATAATTGAATCTTCTGGTTCCTCTAAAAATTTTAACATAGTATTTGCACTAGAAGAATTTAAATTTTCCGCATCCATAATAATATACATATTATATTTAGAAAAAACCGGTTTCGTCTGAAAAGCACGTTTTACTTCTAAAATTTGTTCTTTTTTTATATTTATACCGTCTGGATAAACCGTGAGTAAACTAGGTAAAGAATTTGTATCAATTAAATGACATAAATTACAGTTTGAACAGCCTTCTTTATATTCATCAGGACAATTAAGAATTTTTAAAAATTGAAGTAAAGAATGATAACTTTTTTCTTTATCATTTGTTTCAATCAAAAAAGCATGAGCTAGTTTATTCTCACGATATGCTTGAATTAATTCCTGAAAAATATTGTTATTCACATTCCTCACCTAAAGTTATTTTACTATAAAATACAAAATAATTAAAGAAGAAAGCCCTGGAACTCCAAGAAAACTGACAATACCAACGGTAATAACATTAATTGGAATATAAATATGTAAAGAAGAAATAAAATAATTTAAACCATATAATAATAAAAAAGCAAACACAACTTTTTTCAAAATAGCAGATATTTTCTTTATCATAGAATTCCCTCTATTAAAAGATATGAAAAAAATCGGATTTTTATTCCGAAATAATTTTGCGATCAAACAATGCCTTATCTAGAGTTAACATATCCAAATATTCAATCTCAGCTCCCATAGGAATACCATAAGCCAAACGACTAATGGTAACATTTTGATTTTCAAAAATTTTTTTAATATATGAAGTTGTAGTTTGACCTTCAATCGAACTTCTTAAAGCTAAAATAAGTTCTGGATGCTCTAACTCCGAAACTCTCTTTATTAAAGAAGCCAAATTAATATCATCTACACCAATATTTAACATAGGAGAAATTAATCCATTTAACACATGGTAAACTCCTTTAAAATTTCCAACTTTTTCAAAAGCAAAAGCACTTTTATAATCCTCAACAACACAAATTAAATTTTTATCTCTTGCTTCATTCGAACAAATATTACATACATCTTGATCTGTTAAATTTCCACAAATAGAACAAGGATGTAAAGTCTTTTTTGCTTCCACTAAAGCATTGCTCATTATAGAAACATCTTCAGTAGGCATGTCCAAAACAGCCAAAGCCATTCTTTCAGCACTCTTTTCACCTATTCCAGGCAGTTTTTTTAAAGACTCAACTAAAGCTTCAAAATTTTTTGGATAAACTCCCATATTACATCAAACCGTCAAGCATTCCTGCGTATTGACCCATTTTAGCTTGAAACTCTTTGTCAATTTTTTGAATAGCATCTTTCGTAGCCAAAACAATAAAATCTTCTAATAATTCCATATCTGAAGCATCAATTGATTCTTTATTAATCTTACAACGAACCATTTCCTTTTTTCCATTCAAGGTAACTTCAACAAATTCATATTTCCCAGGAAATAATTGAGCATTAATTTCATCTTTTTTCTTTTGTAAATCTCTTTGCATTCTTTGTGCTTGAGCCATTATACTTTGCATATTCATATTTTTTTCCTCTTTTCTAAACTAACTCTATTTTATCATGATTAAACACATTTGTGGCAATATCTTCAATCTCAGAATAAACTTTTGGTTTTAAATCTTCTAAAGTCTCTTCAGAAATTAAAGTATATTTTTGACCATTTTTAATATTTTTCACATATTCTTTCTTTTCAAACTGCCAATCTTTCTCATTTAAAGCAACAAAATAAATCGTATCATTAAGATAAGAGTGCAATTCTTCTGTTAAAGCTTCTAAACTTTTATTTAACAAATGAACTGTACTATCAAGCTTAGCAGTTAAAATACAATAATTATCTGAGGCAGCAACGACATTGGAATCTAATATTAGAGACTTTATAGTCGGCTTTATTTTATCCTCGTGAATCAATTTACTCCAAAAACTTTGCATTTTAAGCAATGCATCTTTTTTAGCCTCAGTAAAACAGTTATTCACTCTAATTTGAATAAGTTTATTTAAATAATCATCTTCTTTTTCAGTAGATTCCCTCAAAACTTCTTCAGCTTCATTAGAAACAACTGCAACATTATCCAAAATTTTTTGATTTTTTTCTTCTTTATTTAAAATTTTATCCACATTTTCTAAATAGTTATCCACATTTTTAGACTTTTTTTCAGAAAATGAATCAAATAATATAACTTCAATCAAAACAAACGGATTAACATGAATATTAATCTTATTTAAACAATCGTTAAAACTAAAT
Source organism: uncultured Bacilli bacterium (assembly GCA_944350145.1). GTDB lineage: Bacteria > Bacillota_I > Bacilli_A > RF39 > UBA660 > Ventrenecus. The sequence continues at coordinate 17,678 of CALVOC010000002.1, read as the reverse complement.
ATCAAATCCTTAACTTGTTCATAACTAAATTTTCCTTCATAAGTTCCAGAAACAATAGAAACAGCAATTTCTGAAAGCTCTTGAATCATTTTTTTTATAAAAATTTTATAGTCAGACGAAGTATTTTGTAACTCAATCAATGCTTGATGCACTAAAGAAACTTCCTTATTTTCAACATTATGAATTAAATCACGTATAAATTTCATAGAAATTGATCCATAATTTGTTAAAATTTTATCTACAGTAATTTCTTCCCCATTTGAAGACAACTGATCCAACAAACTTAAAGCATCACGCATTCCACCTTCTGATAAATATGCAATCTCTAAAACCGCATCATCTGTTATAGAAATCGATTCTTGCTCACAAACATACCGAATTTGCTTAGTCAGATCTTCTATAGAAAATTTCTTAAAATTAAATCTTTGACAACGAGATAAAATAGTTATTGGAACACTTTCTACATTAGTGGTAGCCATGATAAAAATCGCATGAGCTGGAGGTTCCTCCAAGGTTAATAACAAAGCATTAAATGCACTTGGAGTCATCATATGAACTTCATCAATGATATAAATCTTATACTTCCCTTCAGTAGGAGCTATTTTTACATTGTTTATAAGTTCTCGAATATCATCTACTCCATTATTAGAAGCAGCATCAATTTCAATAATGTCTGGGCTTTGTTCAAATGCAAGACAGCTGGCACATTTACCACAAGCTTCCCCATTTTGAATATTTTGACAATTAATAGTTTTTGCAAACACTTTAGCAGTACTAGTCTTTCCTGTTCCTCTTGGACCAGTAAACAAATAAGAATGAGCAATTTTATTGTGAATAATTGCATTTTGCAACATCTTAACAGTATAATCTTGCCCAACTATATTTTTAAAACAATTAGGACGATACTTACGATATAAAACTTTATATTCCAATGAAAACCCCACCATTTCTAAAAAATCATTCCTTATTATTATAACATAAAATTTTATCTTTTATCTTTAAAAAAATCTGAAAGCATTTTTTGATACGTTTGTTCGCTTTCTTTTTCATTAATTTTAATAAATTCACTTTTAGTAAACTCTTTTTTATAATCTAATTTGTCTAATAAATAGTAAATTTTGCCTATTCTGGACTGTTTAATAACTTCCATACACATAGAACAAGGTTTTAAAGTTACATAAAGCTCACAATCACTCAAATTCCAGCGATTTAATAGTTTAGAAGCACTTAAAATTGCATTAATTTCAGCATGACCAAGAATAGACTTATCCATTTCCCTAGTATTATGCGATTTTGCAATAATTTCACCATTTTTTACAATAATTGCTCCAATTGGAACATCAGATTGTTGATAACTAATCCTGGCTTCATCCAAACACACATCTATATATTTATCCACTTAAATTCCTCCAATAAAAAAGTGCACACAAATAGGGATTGACGTGGCTGCTATCTTCCGATCCTGACCAGATTACAATATATTTGTTGCACAAATTAAGATTATCAAAAATAAAGTAAAAATGCAAGCATAAATTATCAACGTTTCACGTGAAACATTGGTTATACACAAAAATACCTCAATTTTGTTTAAAAATGTTAAAAAAATTGTTATTCACAAATATTTCCCAGGAAATAATTACATATGTTCCACGTGAAACATCATAGTTATAAACTTCTATTTTACATATTAGTTAATTTTAAAAATTTATGATTAAATAAATAGTATGAAAAAATGCAATTTTTTTGATTTAAACTTTAATTTTAACAAAAAAACTTACATATTTTTTATTATACTCTATTTAATGGTTTATATAACAATTTGTATTATGTTTCACGTGGAACATAACAGTTATACACTTTATTATTTAATTATTTATAATTAAAAACGAATTTTTTAAATAAGAATGAATCAAAAAAAATAAATTTTTACATTATTTCTAACAAGAAATAGAATGTTTCACGTGAAACATCATGGTTATAAACATAAAGGATTTATAAGATTTAAAAGAAAAATAATCTAAAATATAATTAAATAATTTTTATTTAATAATTCATACGTTTCACGTGAAACATTAGTTATCAACTTTTATATGTATACTACAATAAAATAAATTTCTTTTTTATTAAAAAAATAAATATTTTTCGCTTAATAAGTTTAAAATTATAAATCAATGTTTCACGTGGAACATTGGTTATTCACATATTTTATTTCCCGGGAAATATTTATAGATATGTTTCACGTGAAACATAAAAAAGAAATCTTATTCAGATTTCTCTTCATTATTAGAATTATTTGATTCATCTACGTCGTAATCCACTTTTTCTTCATGTTCCACAATACTAACAGTAGAAACAGATTGGTTATCCTTCAAGTGAATCAATCGCACACCCTGGGTAACACGACCTAAAGTAGAAACTTGATCCAAAGGTAAACGAATCAGCATTCCAGTATTAGTTATAATAACAACATCACTATTTTCACCAACTAATTTAAAGGAAGCAATAGATCCATTTTTATCTGTAATATTTAATGCCTTTACCCCTTTACTACCACGACTTGTCTGGCGGTATTCACGAACATTTGTTTGCTTTCCGTACCCTTTTTCAGTTACTATTAAAATTTTGTCATCATCCGAAGCTATTTCAGCACCAATGCAGTCAGTGCCATCTAAATTGATACCCCGTACACCACTTGCAGTTCTTCCCATTACTCTAAGTTCATTTTCATTAAATTTTACCATTCTACCAGCACTAGAACCTAGTAAAATAAGATCATTACCAGTAGTTTTACGAACACTAATTAATTCATCAGATTCTCTCAATGTTATACAAATCTTACCATTAGTTCGAATATTATCAAACTCCTCAATAGAAGTTTTCTTAACAATACCCTTCTTCGTTGCAAATAATAAATACTTATACTTATTATCTTTATCAATACGAATTATAGAATTAATAGATTCATCTTTATCAATTTGCAATAAGTTAATAACTGGAATTCCCTTAGATTGACGACTAAATTCAGGAATCTCATAACCTTTCAAACGATAAACCTTACCTTTATTTGTAAAGAATAATACATAATCATGTGTGGATAAGTTTAGCAAATGTTCAACAAAATCTTCTTCATTTGTGGCCATACCTTTAACTCCAACTCCGCCTCTATTTTGTGCTTTAAAGGTATCTGTAGTAGTTCTTTTAATATAACCCTTATTAGTTAAAGCCACCATGATATTTTCTTCTGGAATTAAGGATTCATCCTCAATATACTCAATTGCAGTCATATCAATATTTGTACGACGTTCATCTGCATATTTATCCTTTATTTCTAGTAATTCTGCTCGAATAATAGCTAATACCTTTTCATCACTTGCTAAAATAGCCTTATATTCTTCAATTTTCTTTAATAATTCAGCTAATTCGGCTTCAATTTTATCCTTTTCTAAACCAGTTAAACGACGTAATCTCATTTCCAAAATAGCATCGCTTTGAATTTCAGAAAGCCCAAAACGACTCATTAAAGTCTCTTTAGCCTCAACATCTGTTCTACTTCCGCGAATAATCTTAATTACTTCATCAATATGATCTAAAGCTATCTTCAATCCTTGTAAAATATGAACACGAGCTTCTGCTTTTTCTAAATCAAAACGAGTTCTTCTTACAATTACTTCTCGTTGAAAATCAATGTATTTACTTATTATATCTTTCAATCCTAACGTTTTAGGAACTCCTTGATCAATCATTAATAAAATAATTCCATAAGAAATTTGGAAAGATGTATGTTTATACAAATTATTTAAAACAACTTGTGGATTAGCATCCCTTTTTAAAGTTATTGTAATTTTAATACCATCCTTTAAATCAGAATGATAATCTGAAATTCCCTCTATTACTTTATTATGAACAAGTTCAGCAACCTTATTCTTCAACTCTAAGGTATTCACACCATAAGGAACTTCATCAAAAACGATTTGAAAACGACCATTTTTCTCTTCAATACTGGCTTTACTACGAATAGTAATAGTGCCGCGTCCGGTTTCATAAGCTTTTTTAATACCACTATTTCCTAAAATTGTAGCGCCTGTTGGAAAATCTGGTCCCTTAATATATTGCATTAATCCCATTGTATCGATCTCTGGATTATCAATATATGCAACACATCCATCAATTACCTCGCCTAAATTATGAGGTGGAATATTTGTTGCCATACCTACAGCAATTCCCATTGTACCATTTACTAAAATATTTGGAAATCTACTAGGTAAAACGACTGGTTCTTCCTCTAATTCATCAAAATTAGGAGTCATATCTACAGTATTTTTATTAATATCCCTTAGTAATTCTGAAGAAATTTTTGCCAATCGAGCCTCGGTATAACGCATTGCCGCTGCTCCATCACCATCCATATTACCAAAATTACCATGACCATCAATAAGTGGATAACGATAACTGAAATCTTGAGCCATTCGAACCATAGCTTCATAAATAGAAGAATCTCCATGAGGATGAAATTTACCCATAACATCCCCGACAATACGAGCACATTTCTTATGTTGTTTATCATTCGTATATCCAGATTGATACATAGAAAATAAAATTCTACGATGAACAGGTTTTAAACCATCTCGTAAATCTGGCAACGCACGTGAGGTGATAACACTTACAGAATAATCAACAAAGGACTTACTAACTTCTGTAACAATATTATTTTTTTCTAAACGATCCATAGTTTACCTCCTAAATATCTAGATCTGCATATTGAGCATTTTCTTCAATAAACTTACGTCTTGGTTCAACCTCTTCACCCATAAGTGTTGAAAAAATTTCATCTGCAGCAATCGTATCATCTACTGTTATTTGTCTTAAAGTACGTTTTTCAATATCCATAGTTGTTTCAAATAACTCATCAGCATTCATTTCTCCTAAACCCTTCATTCTTCCAATTTCATATTTTGTAGTTGGCGGCAAACTAGCAATATACTCATTTTTCTCTTCCTCTGTTAATACATATTTTATCGTTTTACCATGTTTAATACTAAATAATGGAGGCTGAGCTGCATATACATGGCCAGCTTCAACAATTGGCTTAAAAAACCGATAAAACAATGTTAGTAATAAAACTCGAATATGTGCCCCATCCACATCGGCATCAGTCATAATAATAATTTTATTATATCTTAACTTTGATAAATCAAATTCATCGCCAATTCCTGTACCAAAAGCAGTAATAATTGTTCGAATTTCTTCATTTGATAATGCTCGATCCAAACGAGCTTTTTCTACATTCAAAATCTTACCACGAAGAGGCAAAATTGCTTGAGTCATACTATTTCGCCCTTTTTTAGCAGAACCACCGGCACTATCACCCTCGACCAAGAAAATTTCACATTCTGACGGATCTTTACTTTTACAATCAGACAATTTACCATAAAAGTTTGTAATATCTAAATCGCCTTTTCTTCTAGTTAACTCCCTTGCTTTTTTAGCAGCAAGTCTTGCTCTAGAAGCAGTCATGCACTTTTCAATAATAGCTCGAGCAGCATCCGGATTTTCCATTAAAAAACGTTCTAAGCCATTACCAAAAACATCACTTGCAATCTTCTTAACTTCACTATTACCAAGTTTCGTTTTCGTTTGTCCCTCAAATTGAGGATTAGGATGCTTACAAGAAATAATCATAACGATTCCTTCTCGAACATCTTCGCCAGTCAAACTATCGTCATTATCTTTTAAAAGTTTATTTTGCTTTGCATAATTATTAATAACTCTTGTTAATGCTTGTTTAACCCCATCCTCATGTGTGCCACCTTCAGTTGTATGAATATTATTAGTAAAAGAATAAATAGCCGCGTTATAGCTATCATTATACTGCATAGCTACTTCGATTAATACATCATCTTCTCTACCTTCTACATATACAATATCATCAAATAAAGGTTGTTTATTTTTGTTTAACATTTGAACATATTCAATAATTCCACCATTATAATGGAAAATTTCCTTTTTCTCATCCTCACGATGATCAATCAAAGTTATTCTAATACCTTTATTTAAAAAAGCCATTTCTTGTAAACGTTTATACAAAATATCCCAGTTATAGACAGTTGTTTCAAACATTGTTGGATCCGCATGAAAAGTAACTGTTGTACCGGTTCGATCCTCGCTACAAGAATCAATAACTTTTAAAGGCTCTACAGGATGTCCACCATTTTCAAAACGTTGAAAATACACTTTTCCACCACGATAAACACGTACCTCTAACCAATCAGATAGAGCATTGACAACACTAGCACCTACACCGTGAAGACCACCAGAAACCTTATATCCACCGCCGCCAAATTTACCACCAGCATGTAATACAGTAAATATAGTTTCAATAGTTGAAAGACCAGTTTTAGCATTCATACCAGTTGGCATTCCACGTCCATCATCTTTTACAGTAATAACATTTCCTTTTCCAATTTCTACTTCAATATCATCACAATAACCAGCTAATGCTTCATCAACTGCGTTATCAACAATTTCCCAAACTAAATGATGAAGACCAGCCTCATTGGTATTTCCAATATACATTCCTGGACGTTTACGAACAGCTTCCAATCCTTCTAAGACTTGAATGGCACTATCGCCATAATTGTCATTCTTTTCTTCTTTCATGTTCACTCTCCTCCACTACTTTTCCATTTTGAATATGAATTTGTTTGTAAGAAAAAGATGTCAAAAAAGAAAATTTTGTAACATCAGTAGTAGTAATAAATGTTTGAACTTCTTCTTTAAGTAACTTCAAAATATTCTGAACTTTTTCTAAATCTAATTCACTAAACAAATCATCAAGTATTAAAATAGGATAATTTCCTTTCATTTTCTTAAATATTTCTAATTCACTAAATTTATAAGCAATAATCGCATTTTTTTGTTGACCTTCACTCCCATAATCTTTTAAATCTTTATCATTTAAAGAAAACTTCAAATCATCCATATGAATGCCAACATTGGTCTTACCAAAATTAATATCCTTAGCAAGCATTTTAGCATACAAATCAGTCAACTCATCTTTACTTAAATCATTATAAGAAGAAACATATTTTAATTTTAAACCAGAAACCCCCGTAATTTTTTGATAAAAACAACCAATATATTCGTTAATTAAGTCTAAAAATTCCTTTCTTTTCAAATGAATATTCATGCCATAATCAATTAATTTATCAGTTAAAATTTCTAAGTAATTACTTGAAGTATTTCCATTAACAATCATCTGTTTTAAATAAGAATTACGTTGCTTCAATAATTTGTTATAATCATTTAAATATCGTAAATAAACCAAATCTAATTCTGAAATAGAAATATTTACATTTTTTCGACGGGTACTTGGAGTATCTTTAATGAATCTCAAATCATCAGGATGAAACAAAACAATCGGAATTTTGGAAATGTAATCTGAAATTTTTGCAACTTTATCATGATTAATTTGAACTTTTTTTCCTTCTTTATTTAGTAAAATTTGATAATCTGTAGAGTACTTATCCACAATACGTCCCATAATTTTACACATAGAAGCCCCATCTTTAATAAGAGTTTTATCTCCCACCAATCGAAAGCTTCTTGTTAAACCAAGAACATAAATTGCTTCTACTAAATTTGTTTTTCCTGAACCATTCTTTCCATAAATAAGATTAAGGTGTGGATGAAAAGAAATAGTTAATTGATCATAATTTCGAAAATTATACAATTGTAAGAACTCTACTTTCATATTTTTGCCCCTTAATTTTTATTTACAGAAAAAATAAAGGTATACTAATACTCCTATACCTAAAATAATTATAACACAAAAATGACTTATTTAATAGATTTTTTTGCTATTTTTCGCCCACGTAAAGCACTTTCTAACCGACTTGCACGCAAAACTTGATTATCGATTATCCCATAGGAAACACTTAAAGGAATTTTCACATCATTTTCAAACTCAATAAATAAAATTTCCCCTTCTCTATAATAGGATTTAATATGTTTAAGTCCAATCCAATTACAATTTTCTCTAGATGTAGATGTCGGAAAAAAAATAATTTCTTTTGTTTCTTCAACAATAATAGGAGCTTTATAATTTACGCCTATCATATATTCGGTCCCTTTTCGTCTGCCATCCAATGAACTTCCAAAATAACGGCAACTATCTTCCATAATTTTATTTGATCCTTTTTCAATAACATAGTGATCGTTTAACTCATAAACCTCAGAATAGTTCTTATCCACAGCAATTATTGCTAAAGTTTCTTCATTGATTTCATATTCTTTTCTCATAAAATTCCCCCCACTTACATAAAAATTGTTTTTAGACTATCACATTTATAAGAGAAAATATGTCGAAAAAAGAAGATCAACAAAAAAACTGTCATTTGACAGCTCTTAATAAGTTTTAATTGGTAAAATTAATTGGATTAAACTTTCATCTGTTAAAGATTTAAGTACTATAGGTTTAACATCATTATTTAAAAGAATTAAAATATCTTCATCTTTAATAGTTTTTAAAGCATCCATCATATAACGAGCACTAAAAGATATATCTATATTAGATTTTTCATCTGTATCAATTGCTACTCTCTCCTCTGTTTTACCTATTTCAGAAGCATAAGAATTAATAATCATTTCTTTATTTTCAATTTTCATTTTAATAATATTTTTATCTTTTCCTTGTGTTAATAAAGCGGCACGATCAACTGCACCCATAAATTCACTTTTCTTAGTTTGAACAATTATTTCAAATTCAGTTGGAATTAAATTTGAAGTATTTGGATAGCTACCAGACAAAATATTAGTTTGAAACTTAATGTTTTTATATTGAAATAAAACTCGGTTATTAAATACATTCATATAAACATCTTCATCATCTACTAAGATATGTTCTAATTCTGTAATATTTTTACCAGGAATAACTATATTAACATCTGTTTCAACAGGAACATCTAATTTAATATTCTTTTTAGCTAAACGATAAGAGTCTGTAGCAATAACTTCAAAGATATCTCCATTAATTTTCATGTTTAAACCAGTTAAAATAGGTCTTAACTCTTGAGTTGAAATAGCAAAAGAAGTTTGATTAATTAGTTCTTTCAAAACATTAGCCTTTATAGTAATAGGATCTTTATGACTTATCAACTTAATACTAGGATATTCACTTGGATCCAAACAATTTAAATTATATTGATTAAAATCAGAATAAATTTTAATTTTTAAACTATCCATCATTTCAAAGTTAATAACATCACTAGGCATTTTACGAATAATATCTAAAATATACTTACTACTTATAATGATAGTTCCTGTACTTTCAATATTACGAATAAACTTGCTTTCAATAAAAGATTCAATAGTAAGTTCACTATCACTAGCAGTTAAAGTTAACCCTGTGTCTTTTAATTCAAATTTTATACCATTTAATACAGGAATTACGTTTTTTGTAGATATTCCTCGAATAACATTATTTAAATTTTCTAATAATATGTTTTTATCAATTGCAAATTTCATAACTTTCCCTCTTTCTTATTATTATATTTATATATTCATATTATTAATACGGTGGATAATGTGGATAACTTTTAAAAATCCCTTAAATAATAGAAAAAATGCCGAATTTTATCGTGGATAACTATGAACATTTCTAAAACTTATGCACATTACATTTTATTTTGTATTTCTTTTAATTGTTGCTCCAGAGCCTTATTTGTCTTTAAATCACTAGTAATTTTATCACAAGCGTGGATAACTGTTGAATGATCTCTTCCACCAAATTCTAAACCAATTCTATTTAAGTTTTCTTCCGTTAAAGTTCGTGATAAATACATGGCAATTTGTCTTGGATAAGCAATATTAGCACTTCTCTTCTTTCCTTTTAAATCATCAATCGTGATTTTATAGTAATCTGCAACAGCCTTTTGAATTCCTTCAATACTGCTTCTTGTGTATATATTGTGATTTACAAAATCAGCTAATGCTTCAATTGCAAAGTTTAAATCTACCTTTTCAGGCACAATCATTGCTGTATAAGCCATAAGTCGATTTAAAGCTCCTTCCAAAAATCGAACATCATTTTGACAGTTATTAGCAATATACTCAATGACACTATCTTCAATCTTAGTCGAAATCGACATATTTTTAATTTTTGCTCTTAAAATCTTACATCGAAGTTCAAAATCTGGTGGATAAATATCCACAGGTAATCCCCACATAAATCGACTTCGAAGTCGTTCCTCCAAGAGTTTTAAATCATCTGGACTTCGATCTGAACTTATTATAATCTGTTTATTTGCTTGATGTAAAGCATTAAAAGTATGAAAAAATTCTTGTTGAGTTTTTTCAGCACCTACAAGATACTGTATATCATCAATAATTAATACATCTACTTCTCGATATTTCTTTTTAAAATCTGCAGCTACTTGAATATTATTTCCCTTATTTTCATTATTAATAATATTAATATAATCGTCTTTAAACATTTCACTAGTAGTATATAACACCTTTTTTTTTGAGTGTTCAACAATATAATTTCCAATCGCATGCATTAAATGAGTCTTCCCTAGCCCGCTCTTTCCATATATAAATAAAGGATTATGAACTTTACCGGGATGTTCTGCTACAATCATGCCAGCCGTTTTAGCGAGCCGATTAGAATCCCCTACTATATAATTATCAAAATTAAGTTCTTTAATAAGATTTGATTCCCATTTTTCCTCTTCTCTAACGACTGGTTTTTCTTCTTTAACTATAGCAGTAGATAAGTTATCCACATTATCCACATTCTGTTCTACTTCACCAAATTTCTCTTCAATTTCTTCTTTTAGCAAAAACTCAAATTCATAATTATGATTTGTAATTTTATAAAAAGCATCATCAATTAAATTATAATAATTAGTGGTTAAAATTCGCTTATGGATCTCCATAGGTACTTGTATAAACACTTTATTATTCTGAATTTTTATCAGTTTTAAGTCATTAAACCAAGCATGAAAAGAAGCCGAGTTTACTTCTGGATATATCTCATTTAATACAGATTGCCAAAGATCATTTTCACCCATGAAACCACCCCGCTTTAAAACTTGTCAACAATATTCTACACTTTTTTAAATCTTTTTAAAAGACTAAAATGTATATTAACATACTATTCACAACTTATCAACAAAATAATAGCTGAAAAATAAAGAAAAAAATGCAGTTATCCACATTATTCACAATAGCCAAAAAAATAAATTGTGAATTAGTGGATAATGTCGAAAAAAGTTATCCACATGATGTGAATAGGTGTATAACTAAAGAAAAAACTCAAAAATACAGAAAAAAAACATCTTTTAAAATGTGGATACTTATTCACATAAAAAAAAATATTAGATTATTAAGGAGAAAACCCATAAATTGTTGACTTTTCCTAGTTTTTAATATTATAATAAGAGAGCTTTAGAAAAAGGAGGGAATTGTCATGATCGGAACTTATCAACCTAATAAAAGAAAAAAAGCAAAGAAACATGGTTTTTTTGCTCGTAAAGAATCAAATATTTTAAAAAGAAGAAGAAAAAAAGGACGCAAAGTATTATGTAAATAAACCACATCTTTTATGTGGCTTTTTTTATATGGAGGAGGGAATTCCTTGAAAAAAATAGAAATGATTAAATCACATCGAGAATTTACCGAAATAATTCAAAAAGAAAAATATATTAAGAATCATGATTTTTCTATATATATAAGGAAAGGAAAATATAGCTATCCACATTTTGGTATAGCAGTTTCAAAAAAATTAGGCAATGCCGTTACTAGAAATAAACTAAAAAGAAGGATGCGAATGATTCTAGATGAGTGGAAAAAAGATTTGAAGTACAATGAAGATTATATTATAATAATGAAAGAAAGCACAAAAAATTTATCATTTGAAGAAATGAGAAATAGCTTTTTAAAATTAACATCAAAAAGGAGAGAAAATGAAAAAACAAAATAAGATCTTAGCTTTAATTGTTATTGCAATGATTTTTTTAGCAAGTGGCTGTGGCAGTGATGATTATTTAAAAGATGAAAATGGAAATATTTTAGTAAATGAGGCTACTGGCCAGAGTGTACAAAAGAATATATTATGTCAACCAGAAAAAGATTCAGAATTATACAGGATTTATGAAGAACATCAAGATCAATTAGATGTACCAGTAAGTGAATTACCAACTTGTAAAGATTTTAATTTGACTTCAAATAAATATGACGGATTATGGCAAGCAGTTTTAGTTCGACCATTAGCCTTTATTATTTTACAATTTGGATTTTTATTTAATAATTTCGGTATTTCAGTCATGGTAGTAGGGTTATTAATTCGAGTTATTTTAATGCCTTTATCAATAAAAAGTATGCGACAATCAAGCAATCTACAAAAAGCCCAACCAGAAATAGCTAGAATTGAAAAAAAATATGCCGGAAGAACAGATAGTGATTCTATGATGGCTAAAAGTCAAGAAACCATGATGGTTTATCAAAAATATAAAATTAATCCAGTTTCGGGATGTTTAGTTGCTTTAATTCAGATTCCATTGTTTTTCGCATTTTTATCAGCAATTAATGAAGTCCCAGCCATTTTTGAAGGCGAGTTATTAGGTATGCATTTAGGAATGACACCTTGGAAAGGCTTAGCCGAAGGACAATATATATATATAGTTTTAATTTTCTTAATTGTAGCAACAACTTATATTTCTTTTAAAAATACTATGAAGCAAGGACAAAATAATGAAATGATGAAACAAATGAACTTTATGTTTATGTTCATGATCATAAGTATTTCGATAGCTTCTTTCAGTTTACCAACAGCGATAGCATTTTATTGGATTGTGATTAATGGATTTGCTGTAATTCAAAATTACATAATCAAAAAAATATTAGCCAAAGATCAAAAAGATCCAAATATAATAGACATAAAGCATAAAGAAAAAAAGTCAAAAAAAACTGAAAAGAAAAAAAAGAAAGAAGTGAAGTAAAATGCCAACCGTAGTTGAAGCCAAAACTTTAATTGAAGCAGTTGAAGAAACCAAAAATCTTCTACACACAGATAAAATTTTATATAAGAGCGAAGAAATAAAAGGAAAATTATTTAAAGGCAAAACTTATCAAGTAACCGCGATTTCTTATCAAGAACTTCTTGAAGAAATAAAAAAATATTTACAAGATGTAATAGAAAATCTTGGTTTAGAAGTTCAATTTGAAGCAAGTTTTGATGAAAAAATCTTTAATATTACGATGTATTCGAATAATAATCCGATATTAATTGGAAAAAATGGACAAACATTAAAAGCTTTAGAAACATTAGTAAAAGCAAAAATTCATTTGGATTGGCAAATACACATAAAATTAAATTTAGATGTGGCAAATTATAAAGAAAAAAGAATTGCTAGTTTAGAAAGATTAGCTATAAAAACAGCTAAAGAGGTAAGAGAGACAAAAATGGATGCAGTTTTAGAAGATATGAATTCTTATGAACGAAGAATAATTCATAATAAATTAGCAAATTTTAAAGGGGTTTCAACGGTAAGTGAAGGAGAAGAACCACATCGTCATGTAATAATAAAAGCAGAGTAATCTGTTTTTTTATTTCCCGGGAAATAATTTTTTTTTTACAACTTTTTAAAATAATGGTATAATACCCGCGAATGGAAGTGAAGTTATGAATACTACAATTGCAGCAATTTCAACTAATAATCTTGGCATCGGTGCAATTAACATAATAAGAGTAAGCGGCCCAGAGGCAGTCGACATTGTTTCTAAAATATTTTCTAATAAAAAATTTTCTCAAGCACCATCTCACACAATTCATTATGGATTTATAACAACTGAAAAAGAAAAAATAGATGAAGTGTTAGTCATGCTTATGAGAGCCCCAAAAACCTATACCAAAGAGGATGTAGTAGAAATTAATTGCCATGGAGGTTCTATAACCGCAAATAAAATTTTAGAATTATTATATGATAATGGAGCTGTACCTGCAGAACCAGGAGAATTTACAAAACGTGCTTTTTTAAATGGAAGAATAAATTTACTAGAAGCAGAAAGTATTGAAGATTTATTAGAAGCAAAAAATGAAAATGCTCGTAAAATGGCTATGAATGGATTAAGTGGAAAAACAACAACTTTAATTCAAGAATTACGAGAAAAAATGGTTGAATTACTTGCAAATATTGAAGTGAATATTGATTATCCAGAATACATTGATGAACTTCAAATCACCAAAGAAAATATCTCTCCAGTTTTAAAAGAAATTAAGAATAAATTAACAAAAATTGTTGAAGAATCACAAAATGGTCAATTTATAAAAAACGGCATTACCATTGCAATTATTGGCCGTCCAAATGTTGGTAAATCTTCCCTTTTAAATGCATTGCTTGAAGAGGATAAAGCAATTGTAACCGATATATCTGGAACAACGAGAGATATAGTAGAAGGCGAGATTTTATATAAGGGAATTAATCTAAAATTTATTGATACAGCAGGAATCCGAGAAACCAATGATATAGTAGAAAAGATTGGAGTTCAAAAAAGTTTAGCAATGAAGCAAAAAGCCGATATTACAATTTTAGTATTAAACAATAATGAACCATTAACTCAAGAAGAAAAAGAATTATTAAAATCTATTGAAAATCAAAAAGCAATCATTTTTATAAATAAAATTGATTTAGAACCTAAATTAGAAACCCTCGCGACTTCAAAAAAAATTATTAAAGGAAGTACATTGACTAAAAATGGAATAGAAGAATTAAAACAAGAAATTATTAACATTTTTTCATTAGAAGACATGAGCTATAAAGATTTAACATATCTTTCAAATACAAGACAGATATCTTTAGCAAAACAAGCACTTCAAAACATAGACCATGTAATAGAAGAAAACAAAAAAGATATTCCTGTAGATATGCTAGCGATAGAGCTTCGGGAAGCTTGGGAAAATTTAGGTCAAATTATTGGAGAAGCTTATGAAGATGAATTAGTAGACAATATATTCAAAAGATTTTGTTTAGGAAAGTAGGGGTAAAATGAAATACGATATTATAGTAGTAGGTGGCGGTCATGCTGGAATTGAAGCCAGTCATATTGCTGCTTTTAAAGGACACAAAACGCTTTTAATCACAATGAATATAAAAAATATAGGAGATATGCCATGTAATCCGTCCATTGGCGGAACGGCTAAAGGAATTATCGTTAGAGAAGTTGATGCTCTAGGCGGAATTATGGGACGTGTAGCGGATATTTCTCATTTTCAAATAAAAATGCTAAATAATTCGAAAGGCCCAGCAGTTCGTTCTTTAAGAGCTCAAGCCGACAAAACTACTTATCCAAAAAATATGCTAAAAGCTTTAGAAAATACACCTAATCTATCTATTTTAGAAGGAACAGTAGAAGATTTAATTTTAGAAAAAAATAAAGTAAAAGGAGTTGTTTTACAAGACGGTCAAAAAATTTTAGCAGATGCAGTAATCCTAACAACAGGAACTTATTTAAAAGCCAATATTTTAATAGGCTCAGAAAATACCCCATCTGGTCCTCATGGTGAAAAAAGGAGCAATTACTTAAGTGATAATTTAAAAAAATATGGCTTTACAATTCAAAGATTAAAAACGGGAACACCACAAAGAATCAAAGCTTCATCTATAGATTTTTCTAAAATGCAACCAGAGTATGGCGACAATACCTATTGGACATTTTCGTTTGATAATCCACCAACTTATAAAATTAATGAACAACAAAAATGCTACTTGATTTATACCAATGAAAATACGCATAAAATTATATTAGATAATCTTGATAAATCTGCAATGTATGGAGGGTATGTTACTGGAATTGGTCCAAGATATTGTCCAAGTATTGAAGACAAATTAGTTCGTTTTAAAGATAAAGAAAGACATCAACTTTTCTTAGAACCTGAAAGTCTCTATTATGATGAATGGTATCTACAGGGATTTTCTACTTCAATGCCGAGAGATATTCAAGAAAAAATGGTTCATAGTTTGAGCGGATTAGAAAATGCAGTTATATCAAAATATGCCTATGCAATCGAATATGATGCTATTGATCCTTTACAAATATATCCATCTTTAGAAACCAAAGTAATTGAAAATCTTTATACAGCCGGTCAAATTAATGGTACAAGCGGTTATGAAGAAGCAGCAGGACAAGGATTAATGGCGGGGATTAATGCCAGTTTAAAATTAGAAGGCAAAGATCCACTTATTTTAAAAAGAAATGATGCATACATCGGCGTTTTAATTGATGATTTAGTAACAAAAGGCACACAAGAACCATATCGTATGTTAACTTCTCGTGCGGAATTTCGATTAATCCTCCGTCATGATAATGCCGATTTAAGATTAAGAGAATATGCTCATCAAGTCGGTAGCATAACAGAAAAACAATATCAAAATTATCAAAATCGTCAAAAAAACATTCAATTAGGAGAAGAATACTTAAAGGAAACAAAATTAAAAATAACACCAGAAATTAAAGAAATATTTGAAAACAATCAAAAAGAAGTTCCGAATATTACAGAATCTTTATACAATCTTTTAAAAAGGCCAGAAATTACAATGGATTTTTTAGAAAAAATCATTCCTATTCCAATAGATGATCAAACTAAAGAAGAATTAGAAATACAAATCAAGTATGAAGGATACATTAAAAAAACGTATAAAGAAGTTGAAAAAATGAAAAAACTAGAAGAAAAAATGATTCCTAAAGATATGAACTATCAAAATGTTAAAAATCTAGCTTCAGAAGCACGTCAAAAGTTAGAAAAAATAAGACCAATTTCTTTGGGACAAGCAGCAAGAATTAGTGGTGTGAATCCTTCTGACATTGCTATATTAAGTGTCTATCTAAAGAAAGAGTATAATAAAAATGAATAGAGAAGAATTTTTAGTAGAAATAAAAAAATTAAATATTGAACTAACCAAAAAAATGGAAGAACAACTAAAACAATATGCTGACTTTTTGTTAGAATACAACAAACATACCAATTTGACAGCAATTAAAACCGAAGAAGAAGTGTTTTTAAAACATTTTTATGATTCACTTACTTTAGTAAAACTAGCAGATTTAAAACAAGGAACTTTGTTAGACGTTGGAACAGGAGCAGGGTTCCCAGGATTAGTTTTAGCTATCGTTTTTCCAAATTTAAAAATAACTTTATTAGATAGTAATAATAAAAAGATAACTTTTTTAGAAGAATGTATTTCAAAATTTCAACTTCAAAACGTTCATACTATATATAGTAGAGCAGAAGATTTTACCAGAGTTCATCGAGAAGAATTTGATTTTGTAACCTCTAGAGCAGTTGCTGATTTAAGAATTTTACTAGAATTAAATATTCCAGCTCTTAAAGTAAATGGAAAATTTCTAGTCATGAAAGGTAATAGCGATGAAGAAATTCAAAATTCATTAAAAACAATGGAAATATTACATTGCAAAATATATAAAAAAGAAAAATTTGAATTACCAAATCTAGGAGGAACAAGAACTTTATTAAGCATTATAAAAGAAAAAGAAACAGAAAAAAAATATCCGAGAACTTATGATAAAATAAAAAAGAAAGAGTTAAAATGTTATTATTTACAGCCCAAAGTAGAAGAAATCACAAAAATATGTGAATAAGTGGCAAAAGTTGTTGATAACTT
>CALVOC010000001.1 GCA_944350145.1 uncultured Bacilli bacterium | reverse complement strand
ATCTGGAGTATAACCAAAAGAGACTTGTTTAAATTCGATAGAAAAATTAGCAAGTTTTACTGGAAATTGCCCGTCCTCTTCTTCTTTTAAAGAAAAATACTCATTAATTTTAGAAACAATACCCTTTAAATAATAAAATTTAGGAAATAGGTCCACCGTTTGCTTTATAGGTTGAAGGACATAAATAAATAAACTTTGAAAAGTAAGGAAATCCAAAAAAGATAATTTTGAAACACTTACGAGATATATGCCATAGCTAAGAACAAGAAAATTCAAAAATTCTAAACCAAATTCTTGAATAACTTGAATTTTTATTTGCTCTTTTTGTAAATTAAGATTTTTATAAATATTCTGAGTTAATCCTTCTTCTATTTTATTTAACCCCTGTGAAATTCGATTTAAATGTTTAAAAACTCCAAGAAGCCTTAAGCCTTCAACTACACCATCTTTCCATATGGTTTCATTTTCAATATACTGTAAAACAAGATAAAACAAACTCTTTGCAAAAAGAAAATGAATTCCCAAATAAACCGCAAAAGCCAAAAGAACTACCAAAAATAATTCTTTACTTAAAAATCCAAGAACAAGAAAAGAAAGAAATAATAATCCAAAATTCAAAAAGAAATCTAAAAGAAAACAAACAATAAACTCTTTTAACTCCCTAGCTTCATCAACTCGTGTAAGAATTTCTCCTTCTTGATAATTTTTTATTTTCACATAAGGCAAATGAAATAAATGTTTAAAAAAATCATACATAAAGTCCAAATCTAAATCTTTTTTTAAAAACAATTCAAAATAATTTTTTAAATAAGTAAAAAAAGCCTTAAAAAGCAATATTCCAAGAAAAAAGAAGGATAAATATTTTAACGAAGAAGAAAAAGAAGAAATTCCAAGTTGACTAAGAGAAATTTTTAAATAAAAGCCATTTAAAATGGTTAAACAAGAAAGAAGAAAACTTAAGAAAAAAAGAAGAAGAAAAGTATTTCTTTTCGTTTGAAAAATCTTTTTTAAAGTGAAAAAAAGATGCTTTTCTTTAGGAAACTTTAAAATGGTAGTCCTTGGTACTGCCAATAAAGAAAAGCCATCCCAGCTATTTTTAAATTCTCTAAGAGTCATTCTTCTTTTACCAATAGCAGGATCCATTAACAAAACTCCATTACGATTGATTTTAAGTATTACCATAAAATGTTCTAATCCATGATCAAACACAAAGTGTCCAATAACAGGCATAGATAATTCTTTTAAATCTTGGATTTCTAATCTTTTAGAAACAGCATCAAAACCATATTTTTTTAAAGTTTCTTGCAAATAAAAGGCATTTGTTCCTTTTTGATCTGTATAGGTATCTTCTCTCAATTTTTCCCGAGCTACATACCCACCATAAGACTCAATAATATAAGAAAGACAGGCAACTCCACAATCTTTTAAATCCCATTGTTTTTTTACTCGCATAAAAAAAACTCCTTTCTTGTTCTACTAATACATACAAGAAAAAAGTTCAATTTCCTTTATTTTTTCTTCTTTTTTTTCAATTTTTGTTTTTGATCAATTTTTTTCATAATTTCAAATTCTTTAGGATGACTCTTCCATAAAGAAGGAAAAGCCTTTAATAATCTCTTAGGAAACTTCTTCATTCCCTTTACTCTTTTAAACAAGATCTTTTCCAGCATACCAGGAATTTTAATAAGTTTTTCGTTTTTTAAATCTTCAACAACAATTAAACGATGTCGTAAGTTATAGGCAACAACACAAGAATAAATAACATCCAAAAGAAAAATCACAAAAATGATACAAGCTACGATGATCAAATATTGATTTTTAAATTGAATCAAAAAATCTGTCATATAAGGATTCAAATAATAGAGAATAATCGGTCCACCAACACCAAACAAAAGGGAGTTTTTTAAGCAAATTCTTCCATGCAAATTAAATTTTTCTTTACTATAATCCCACCATTTGTTATGAAAAATTTTTTCCAAAACATATCCAGTCAAGTATTCAATACTAGTAGTCAAAATCATACTTAAAAAGAAAACCAATAGAATATGATCCTTAAAAGGAGACAAAAGCCATACAAGTAAAAGACTACCTACTCCATATATAGGAATAATTGGCCCACAAAAAAAACCTCGATTGGCAATTTTTTTATCGACAATGGCACACATAATCATCTCGACCACATATCCAATCATACTAAATAATATAAATTTCATAAAAAGCAAACACAATTGATACATGAATCTCACTTCACTATATTCTTATTATAGCATAGCTTGAGGAAAATCATGTAATAAAATTTTGTAATATTCATATAGTTTGGTAGATACTTAGGGAGGAAGAATGTATGATCAATAAACAAAGTGTATGGTTTGTAACTCTTTTTAGTTTAATATTAGTTTTATCTATTTATTATGTAACAATGAAAGACAGTAGTCTGGAAAAAATTATTGAAAATGCTTCGACAGACACCACATCTGTTCCAGTAAATGTCGATGTAGAAGAAAGTAGCTTGCTCGTTTCACTAAGAGTTGAAGAAGAGGAAGCTGTATTAAAAGAAATGGAAAACTACCAATCGATTTTACTAGATACAACAAAAACAACCGAAGAAAAAAATAATGCCTACAATTCTCTAATGGCTTTACAAGCAAAAAAAACAGATGAAGAAAAAATCGAAAAGAAAATTAAAGAAACTTTTTCTCTAGATAGTTTTGTCAAAATGAAAAATGATACAATAAGTATAGTAATTGCAAGTACAGAACATTCAAACGCATTAGCAAACAACATTATAAGAACAGTAAGTGAAATGTTCGATGATGATAAATATATCACTGTAAAATTTCAAAATGCGTAAAAAGAACCAAAATGATCTTTTCTCATAAACTACTATGAATAGACGTATAAAGGAAAGGATGATCTTGGTGAAGCAAAAAATATTAACAACAAGGGAAAAAGAAATATTTGAAAAACTAATTCAAAATTATTCAACCAAAGAAATTGCCCAAACATTTCACATTAGTGAAAAAACCGTTAGAAATCATATTTCTAATGCTATGCAAAAATTAGAAGTAAAAGGAAGAGCAAGTGCTGTGGTTGAACTTTTACGACTTGGAGAAATTTCTATATAAGAAAGTCTAAAAAACTTTCTTTTTTTGTAATGACTTTACTTTTCAAAACATAAATTTTAATAAGGTGATTTTATGATTAAAAATTGTGCGAAAAGAAAGCTTATCATTACAACCTTCGCCTTACTTATTTTTTTAATTACTTTAACCTTTCCAAAGACAGAAGAAGAAATCAAAAATGTTACAATTACTTATACCAAAGCAACATCTTCGCCAATCTATCTATTAAATAAAGAAGACTATGTTGCTCGTACAAACATCTCTTTACAAGGAGAAAAACAATTAGATAAAGCCAAAGAACTTATTGAAATTTTAACCATCGACAATGCGAAAAGTGCCTATATTCCAAATGTATTTGAACCAGTTATTCCAAAAGGAACAAAAGTATTAAGTATAGATATTCAAGACACCACTTTAAAAATAAATTTTAGCAAAGAGTTTTTAAATATTCCGACAGGATATGAAGAAAAAATGCTAGAATGCTTAGTTTACTCATTAACAGAATTAGAAAATATTGATGGAATAATTATATATGTAGAAGGAGAAATTTTAGAAAAACTTCCTAATTCCTCTCAAAAACTTCCTCCATTATTAACAAGAGACATTGGAGTAAATAAAGTCTATGACCTGACTAATTTAAAAAACGTTACCAAAACAACAACCTATTATATTGCAAAAGAACAAAACATCGCCTATTACATACCAGTTACTTTATTAGATAATAATGAAAAAGATAAAGTAGAAATTATTATCGAAAGATTAAAAAGTCAACCAAATGTCAAAACAAATCTCATTAGTTATCTAACGGCAAATACAGAACTAACCAATTATGAAATTTTAGAAAGTGAAATCAAACTCAGTTTTAGTCCATTACTTTATGAAGGATTAGCCTCAGAAGATATTGAAGAAGAAGTAAAATATTCCATATCTTTATCCATGCAAGACACTTTAAATGTAGAAAACGTAACCTTTGTTGAATAACCCTACATCAGAATGCTTCAAGTTTCAAACGTTAATATAGAAAGCTTTCTCTTTTTCCAAAAAAAAGAAATAGATTTTAATCCATTTCTATAGCCCCGGTATATAAACCATAGTAAGTACCTTTTAATTTTATTAATTCTTCATGAGTACCTCGTTCAATAATATGACCATGATCTAATACCATAATTAAATCTGAATTTTTAATTGTAGAAAGACGATGGGCAATAACAAATACGGTTCTTCCCTTCATTAATTTATCCATACCTTCTTGAACAATCTTTTCTGTTCTTGTATCAATACTAGAAGTTGCTTCATCTAAAATAAGCACTGGTGGATTGTTTAAAGCAGCTCGAGCTATGGATAAAAGCTGTCTTTGACCTTGAGAAATAGAAGCTGCATTTCCTTCGATAACCGTATCATAACCGTCTGGCAAATTCCGAATAAATTCATCAGCATTGGCAAGTTTAGCTGCCTCATATACTTCTTCATCCGTCGCATCTAGCTTTCCATACCGTATATTTTCTCTAATGGTTCCACTAAACAAACTCGTATCTTGTAAAACCATTCCTAAAGATCTACGAAGATCTTCTTTTTTTATTTTTTCAATATTAATCCCATCATAACGGATTTTTCCTTTTTGAATATCGTAAAAACGATTAATTAAATTGGTAATAGTAGTCTTACCAGCTCCAGTTGCTCCTACAAAAGAAACTTTTTCTCCTTCATGAGCTACCAAAGAAATATCGTGTAAAACAATCTTGTTTGGAGTATAACCAAATTCTACATCCGTAAATAGAACTTCACCACATAATTTTTTATATGTGATACTGCCATCTTGATGTTTATGTCTCCATGCCCAAGAACCTGTTCTTTCCTCTGTTTCAACAAGATGTCCTTCCTCTTCTCGCACATTAACAAGGGTAACATATCCTTTATCTTCTTCAGGTTTTTCATCGATAAGTTCGAAAATTCTTTCTGCACCCGCTAAAGCCATAACAATTGAATTCATTTGCTGTGAAACTTGACCTAATGGATTCGTAAATGCTTTAACATATTGTAAAAAAGCAGCAATACTACCAATAGAAAGAATCCCATTGACAGACAAAATTCCTCCGATTACTGCGACTAAAACATAACCGAGATTTCCAATATTCATAATACATGGCATAAGCATATTAGCAAACATATTCGCTTTTGTCATACTTTCACATAAACTATCATTTAATGCATCAAAAGCTTGCTTATTTTGCTCTTCATAATTAAAAACCTTTACTACTTTTTGTCCTTCCATCATCTCTTCAATATAGCCGTTTACTCGACCGATATCTTCTTGTTGACGAACAAAATATTTTGAACTATTTCCTCCTAAATATTTAATAACAAAAATCATTAAAGCTACCATAGCTAAAACAACAAAAGTTAAATAAACATTTGTATAAAACATCGCGATTAATACAGAAAACATGGAAACAAGAGAAGAAAATACCTGAGGAATACTTTGACTTAACATTTGTCTTAAAGTATCTACATCATTTGTATAAGTACTCATAATCTCGCCATGACCTTTTTGATCAAAATAACGAATCGGAAGACTTTGCATATGAGTAAACATCTCTTCACGTATTTCTTTTAAGACGCCTTGAGAGATATTAATCATTAAACGATTGTACACATAAGTGCAAATTACTCCTAGAACATATACCATAGCCATAAGAAAAATCATTTGTAAAAGAGGAGCAAAATCCTTTACTTCACTTTGTAATAAAGGAGTAATGACATCATCAATCAAATATTTAATAAACTGAGCTCCTAAAACTCCTACTAAAGCACTAATAACAATACTTATTAAAACGACAATAAGTTGAAACTTAAAATTCTTAGTAACGTACTTTAATAATCTTTTAATGGTTTTTCCTTGATTTTTTTTCTTCATCTTTTCCACTTCCCTTCATTTGAGAATTATATACTTCACGATAAATTTGATTAGTCTTTAACAACTCATCATTTGTTCCAATACCATCAATTTTACCATTATTCATGACAATAATACGATCTGCATCAACTACAGAACTAATACGTTGAGCAATGATAATCTTAGTAGTATTCGGAATTTTTTCTTTAAATGCTTTTCTTATAAATGCATCTGTTTTAGTATCCACTGCACTAGTTGAATCATCCAAAATTAAAATTTTTGGTTTTTTCAATAAAGCTCTAGCAATACAAATACGTTGTTTTTGTCCACCAGAAACATTCGTTCCTCCTTGATCTAAAACGGTTTCATATTTACTTGGAAACTCTTCAATAAAACTATCTGCCTGTGCTAATTTACAAGCTTCTTTTAATTCATCATCCGTCGCATCTTTCTTTCCCCAACGCAAATTCTCAGCAATCGTTCCTGAAAATAAAACATTTTTTTGTAAAACCATAGATACTGCATCACGTAAAGCATGAATGTCATATTTTTTTACATCAACTCCACCTACAGTAACAGTACCGTGAGTAACATCATACAATCTAGGAATTAATTGAACCAAAGAAGATTTAGAGCTTCCTGTTCCTCCAATAATTCCAATAGTTTCACCAGATTTAATTTTCAAATTGATATTTTTTAAGGCAAATTTATTCGAATCTTTTTCATCACTATAGACAAAATCGACATTTTTAAATTCAATACTTCCATCTTTCACTTCTTTAATCGTTTGTCTTTTATTTTTTATGGTTGGTTCTTCTTCAATAACTTCTAAAATTCTTTCTGCTGAAGAAGTCGCCATAATAATCATCACAAATACCATAGAAAGCATCATTAAACTTGCAAGAATTTGCCAAGCATAAGTAATTACACTAGATAATTCCCCAGTTTGCATTGAACCCGCAACAATTAAATTTGCTCCAATCCAAGAAATAAACAAAATACAAGTATAAATAGTTGTTTGCATTGCTGGACTATTAAAAGCAATAATTTTTTCTGCTCGTTTAAAATTATCATATACTTCATCGTTTACTTTTTTAAACTTTTTTTCTTCATAATCTTCACGAACATAAGCTTTAACTACACGAATTGCAGAAACATTTTCTTGAACAACGCGATTTAATGAATCATATTTTTTAAAAACTCTTTCAAAATTTGGATGAGCCTTTAAAGCAATAAAAAGTAAAATACCTCCTAAAATAGGTATGGCAATTAAAAAAATTAAAGATAAACGTACATTTATAGAAAGCACCATAAGTAAAGCAAAAATCATCATGATTGGCCCTCTCACCAAAATTCGAATAATCATTTGAAAAGCCATTTGAACATTTGTTACATCTGTAGTCATTCGAGTTACCAAACTAGACGTAGAAAATTTATTGATATTTTCAAAAGAATAATCTTGTACTTTATAAAACATTGCTTTTCTCAAATTTTTTGCAAAACCAGAACTAGCTTTTGCTGCAAATCTTCCAGAAAGCATTCCAAAACCTAAAGATAAAATAGCACAAATAATTAAAATTGTACCCATTTGAACAATATAAGAAACATTTCCTCCATAAATTCCAACATCAATAATTTTAGCCATCAGAAAAGGAATTAATACTTCCATGACAACTTCTAAAACCACAAAAATTGGTGTAAGTACAGCCGCAGATTTATATTCTTTAACATATTTTGACAGTTTTTTTACCATATCTTTTTCCTCCTTTTTTCCATATAAAATTCTATAGACTTTAGGATTATAGTACTTTTTTTCCTTTTAAGTCAAGCATTTTTTCGAAACAAATTACATAATTAGTTCATGCAGCACGTAAACATTGTGTCAAGAAAGAAATTATCCATAATTCTAAAATTTTTAATAGCACCTATATTTTCTTTAAAGGCATGAATTCCCTATCTAAAATTTTATTTTCTTCATCACCTTCTGCTCTTATTGTCAATGCAACTTGGTAATAAATTGTATTTTCTGGCTTTTTAGCAGCAAAATCGACTTCTAATTCATCATATTTTCCTATATATACATCATAGCCTCTTCTTAGCAATTCAAGATACACAACATTTTCTAAAATATGTCCCTCTACCAGAACCTTGACCTAACATATAATATCTTAGTCCTATATCTACCGCATAGTGTTTTTCTTGTGTTTTTAAATATTCTTTTCTTTTTATGTCATACCTAGTAGCTTTAAATATTAAATAGCTACCCATAAGTGCATCTACATAATTTGAAACTGTATTATATGATGAATTTTTATCTAACCTTCAATATTATCACTTATGCTTTTCATGCTAGTTCTATTTCCTATATTATCGTATAAATATTTTGCAACTCTTTCTAAAACATTTTTATCCGTTATTCCTTTTCTCTGCATTACATCTTTAAACAAAATTGTTTTATATATACATATTGATATTCTCTGGATTTATTTTGTATAATTCTACTGCCTGAGGGAAAGAACTGTATCTTAAATAGCTACTAAACTTTCTCGATATATCTGTTTTATCTTCAAAAGCAGATACATACTCTTTAAAGGATAATAGCAACATTTTTATTTCAATATATCTTCCTGTAAGTAATATGGCTAATTCTGAAGATAATAAATACGCATTTGAACCAGTTATATATAAATCTACATCTTTATTTATAAATAAGCTATCTACTGTTTTTTCAAATTCATTTACATTTTGAACTTCATCTAAAAATACATAAGTCTTTTTCCTTTAACCAATTTTGCTTTAATATATGCATATAGTTTTTTCTATCTTGCAGTTCTTCATAATCCGCATCTTCAAAATTTATGGAAATTATTTGATTATTCTTTACTCCATTATCTTTCAAATAGTCTTGATATATTTCTTATACTTTTGATTTTCCACACCTTCTAATTCCTGTTATAACTTTTATTATTTGTTGATTATTGTAGTCAACTTTTTTCAAATATGATAATGATTAATACTAATTATTATATGGAATAAATCCCACACCCTTCTTTTATTTTAAAATAATTGACAGGTTTTAAAAACAGAGTATATTTGATCAACAACAAAAGTCCTTGCGATTTCAATAGAGAGGAATCTAATATAAGAAGAGATATTGCACGTGAGATGTCATTTTTAAAGGTTATTAAAAAAGCCTCGTAAACACGAGACTTAATAAACAGAAATGGTGTCCTGGGCGAGATTCGAACTCACGACCGATCGCTTAGAAGGCGATTGCTCTATCCAGCTGAGCTACCAGGACATCTAAAGAAATTATAATACATTCTTATTATAATTTCAATCATAAAAATTATTCTTCTTCTTTTTTAATATGTAAAACATCTTCGTTTTTATAATATCCACATTTTGCACAAGCACGATGAGGTCTTAAATTTGCTCCACATTTTGGACAAGTACTAATTGCTCCTACTTCTTTTTTTAAATGGGTACGACGCATTCTTTTCTTTGTCTTACTAGTTCTTCTAAATGGAACAGCAAATAATTGAAGGTTTAGTCTCATTTTTCTCACTCCTTTTTCTTATTTAGAAGCTCCACCAAAGGAGCTAGTCTAGGATCGATTTCTTTTTCATCCTCTTGCCCAACTATTCTCCAGCCAGCATTTTCTTTAGGCTTTTCTAAAGAATCACTCACCGTATAACTAATTGGGTTTTCCAGTACAATATTTTCCCATAAAATGGCCATAATATCAAGTGTATTTTGCAAATTTTCTAAAAATCCCCCACATATTTCACTTTCTTCATTCAATTTTTCTGTAAATTCAAACTGAAAAGGATACGGAACTTCCTTTAAATCTCTTGCATCTTGTAAAATAAAAGTGCCCGAACTTTTCAAATGCAATACGTCTTCTTGATCCGCATTTTTAAAAATTTCAAAATTCAAATGAACATTCTGAATGTCAACAATATCCATTTTTTCATAATATTCTTTAGGAATTTCAACATTTCCTTCATAGCTTATTGGCCTAATAGGGACTTCTTTCAAATTTATTTCCATACACATCACACTTTCATTATAGTATAATTTGCGAGAAATTTCAATCTATGATAGACTTAATGAAAGGAGATGCCTATGAAAATCATTGGAATAATTGCTGAATATAACCCGTTTCACAACGGTCATATATATCATATAAACGAAATCAAAAAAAAGTATCCAGACTCTTTGCTTATATTAATTTTAAATGGATATTTTTTAGAACGAGGCGAAATTAGTGTTTTATCGAAAGAAGATAAAACAAAATTGGCTTTAGAAAATAAAGTGGATATAGTAGTAGAATTACCAGCACTATTCGGAACTCAATCAGCAGATACCTTTGCTGAGAAAAGTCTTTTTTTATTAAATGCTTTAAAAGTTGAAATTTTAATTTTTGGAAGTGAATCAAACAATAAAGAAATGCTATGGAAATTGGCTTCTGAACAAGTGAAAAGCGAATTTATTTTAAATAATTCTCAAAAAAATCTCAATTATCCTAAAAGAATTAATCAATCTTTACAACTAGACACTACCCTACCTCCAAACGATCTTCTTGGAATAAGTTATTGCAAAGCAATTTTAAAAAATCATTATAAAATAGAAATCGAAACAATAAAAAGAACAAATGACTACCACGATACAACCTCTTGCGAATCCGTTATAAGTGCAACAAACATTCGTGCAAAAAAAGAAAAAATGGAAGATATAAGTGCATACTTACCTTCCAAATCTTTAGAAAGTTGGCAAGCAATAGATACCCAAAAACTATTTGAACTATTGAAATATCGTATTCTAACCGATGAACACTTAGATCTTTACATCGATGTAACAGAAGGTTTAGATTACAAATTAAAAAAAGAAATTACAAAAGCAAATTCTTTTAACGAACTTTTAACATTATTAAAAAGCAAACGATATACCTACAATCGTCTAAGAAGAATGTTAATGCATATTTTACTTGGCCATACAAAAGAAAAAGCCCACATTTCTATCTCTTACATTCATATACTTGGCTTTTCATTAAAAGGAAAACAATATTTAAAGGAAAAGAAAAAGACATTTACTCTTCCGACGGCAGTTTTAAAAGACGATGTAATATATCAAGAAGAAAAAAAGGCTGCTTTAATTTATGATTTACTCACTCATTCTAAGTCTTCTTTATTCGATAAACAAAATAAACCCATTATTTATATGGGCAATGGTTCTAAAGAATCTAACCAAAAATAATCTTTTTCTTGAAAATCACAGACAAATAAACTGTGATTTTTTTGCAACTCTTCTAAAAATCTAGGCTTAATAACATTCGTTTCTAACTTTAAATAAGTTTTATTTAAAGTTAAAACGGTATTTTCTTTACGATAAACATCATGCATACTATGAATATTTCGATATTTCATATAAAAATAATTTTCTTTATACCTTTTAAATAAAAGAACATCTAATTCTTTGATAGGTATAGGATCAATAATTTGTTTTAAAAAAACATATCCCAATTTAATGTCATCTGGTTCACGATAATAAATCGTTTCCAACGTATGAAATAATGTATAAGGATTTTCTTTTGTAATCTTAGTTAAATCTTTCTTTATTTGAAAAATATAAAAAACACGCATCTATCTCACCTCTTTTTTAGAATAACAGATAAAATGCGTGAATTATGTCGAATTATTTCATTAAACTTTCTATTTTCATCTTTAAACTATCATAATCAAATTCCATTTTCTGAAGTACTTCTAATGGATATCCCGAATAAGCAAAATCAGAAATATTCAAAATAAAATCATCATTAGTTGCAAAGCGATGCCATCCAAAACTACTACCAGCTTCAATCACCGCGGTCTTAACATTTTTAGGCAAGATTTGTTCTTCATAAGTTACTCCCATTGTTAAGAAAGTATCCATAGAAGGCATCGAAACAACCCGCAAATCCAAACCATTTTTTTGTAGATCAAAAGCAATTTGCATAGCACTTACTACTTCACTTCCAGTTGCAATCAAAATGCCATCCAAACGAGATACTTCCGGTTTTATAATATAAGCACCTTTTTTCACTTCTTTAGCATTTGAACCAGGCAATTTAGGAATACTATTTGTACTTATAACAAGAGCACAAGGCTTACAATTTTGCAAAATAGCTTCCCATGTTCCCATAAGTTCCATAATATCGGCAGGACGATACACAACAAAATTTGGAATACTACGCATCATAGCTAATTGCTCAATGGGAATGCGTACAGGTCCTTCCTCACTATTATAAATACTATCGTGCGTAAAAATATATGTAACAGGCATATTCATAAGAGCACTAAGACGCATTCCGCTTTTTAACTCATCAGCAAAACAAAGTTTAGTAGACCCAAATACTCTTAAACCAAGCAAACTCATTCCATTTAAAATATAAGACATAGCTTCTTCTCGAATTCCAAAGCGAATATTTTTCGCAGTTGGATTCTTTTGATCCATATAAACAGCCCCACCAAGTAAAGTCTGACAAGATAAACTAAGCCCAGCACTACCTCCAATGAAAAAATTCGTTCTTGGAGCAATTAAATTCATAATTTTATAATTAGATTCAATAAGAGGCTCTCGATACCCATCATTAATTTTATAATTTGCCGAATCAAAATCGCTAACAAAATTGCCATTTGAAAGTAATTGGATAATTCCATTTAAAAATGGACTATTTATATTTTGAGCTCTTGAAAACATTTCATTAAATTTCTTTTCAATTTTTCCAGTACGTTCTTGAATTTGAGTTGCAATATGTAAAATAGAATCTTTAGAAATTTCAAAAGGAGGCAAAAATATATTATACTTTCTTTTTAAAGAGGAAATATCATCAAAAGATAACACACCAGAATGAACAATATTTTTTCCTTCATTAAATGAGCCTTTTCCAATAATATTTTTAAACAAAATCAATGCAGGTTTTTTAGAACGTTTAGCAGCTTCAATCGCCTTAGCGATTTCTTTAACATTTTCTGAATCTTTTAACGAATCAACATAAAAACCCTTGTTTTGAAATTTTTTTACAAGATCCTCATGAAATACTTGTTCTAAACTTCCTTCTGCTGTCATTTGATTTGCATCATACAAAAAAATCAAATTTTCTATATTTTGAACACCAGCAAAACTAAAAGCTTCTTCAGAAGCACCACTCATCATGTCAGCATCACTTACAAAGCAAAATGTTGTGAAATTTAAAAGATTTAACTTCTCATCTTCTTTTTGAATTAAAGAATTAAGGTATCTTCTGGCAAGAGCACACCCAACAGCAACACCTACGCCACCTCCAGCAACACCAGTAGATGCATCAACACCAGCTGGATTGTTTAATTCAGGCATTCCTGGAGTACTAGAATTAAGTCGACGAAAATTCATTAAATCTTCTTTATTTAAAGGATATCCAGCCATATAAAGCATTGCATAATATAACGGAGAAATATGTGCTGAAGATAAAATAACTCGATCGCGATTAAAAAAAGTAGGATTTTTAGGATAAACATTTAAAACTTTCGCAAATAACGTATACATTACTGCACTCATATCCATACAAATTCCAGGATTTCCACTTCCCGCTTTATCAATAATATCTAAAGACAAAATCTTTAATTCATTCACTGCTAGAATATCACTTTGATTCATGATTTCACTCCTTTATTCTATATAGAAGTATATCAAATTTTTTGATTAGAGTAAATAAAAGAAAAAAATTAATTTGCCGAATATTGAACCACCTTAGTTGTTTCTACCTCATTAAGCAATCTTATTCGTTCGTTTAAAAGAAGAACTCCACAAATAATTACTAAATAAAGTAAAACAATAATTCCATATCTTTTCAAAAATTTTTCCATCATAACTCCCTCTTTCCAAATAAATCTTACCATAATACATTTGTTCGTGTCAATAAAGAAAAGAACAATTGTTTGACATTTTACATTACCTATGCTAAGATGATTATGGAGAGTGATTTTAAGAAATGAAAGAGAAGAAAGAATTGACAAAAAAGCAAACCGCCGTTTTAGATTATATAAAAAAATATACTGCAAAACATGGATATCCTCCAGCTGTAAGAGAAATTGGCCAAGCACTAGGTTTATCAAGCCCTGCAACGGTTCAAGCTCATCTAAATAAATTAAAAGAAGCTGGTGTAATTAAAAATTCCAGCAATAAATTTCGCACAATTGAACTTCTTGTAGATAACGAATACTTAGAACAAGATGAAGATGTTGTAAAAGTTCCTTTACTTGGAAAAATTACAGCAGGAAATCCAATTGAAGCAATCGAAAGACCAAACGAATATTTTAATCTTCCAGCATCTATAATTCCCCAAAATGAAACAGTTTTCACTTTAGAAGTAAGTGGTGAATCTATGATCAATAAAGGAATTTATGATGGAGATTATGTAATTGTCAAACGTCAAAACACAGCTCGCAACGGCGATATTGTAGTAGCTATGACTGAAGAAAACGAAGTTACTCTAAAAACCTTTTATAAAGAAGATGACCACATTCGCTTACAACCAGAAAATGATACCATGGCCCCTTTCATTTTTAAAAATGTAACTATTTTAGGAAAAGCAATTGGCTTATACCGAACTTTTTAATAAACTTTAAAAAATCAAGAATTAAAATTTTCTTGATTTTTTTAATTTTTATCTAGACTGGAGTAAGAATAATTCGAAAGGCTCCACCGATATTAGTAATGCCTTGCCTATAAGCACTAGAAAATATACCAGCATCTGTTCCATGATCACTTTCTCCACCTCGCCAAAAGAAAGAAGCTTCATTATAAACCATATAGTAACTATCATCATACCAACTTCCAACCATCCGCAAATGGCCATTATATGTTTTAGTTCCCCCAGGACCGGCCTCAGCAGTTGCATCTCCTAATATTCTTCTAAAATATTCCTCTCTGGAAATACTATAAACATATTTATCATAATATTTTTCCTCTGGCCAATCGTACCCATTTGTTAATTCAGTTAATCCACTTGTATCATTGTCGCATGTAGGGCACCCAAAAACACCATTAAATCCAGAATGATCCTTACTATTTTTGCCGGTTACTAAACGACCATCTTCATCCACTAAAACTCCCATCACATAATCCCAGGCTCCTCCACTCATATCAAAAATCCCACTTATATTATTAGTAGTACTTGCAAAAACACTATTAGGATAAGCAGTATTGCAAGTGCCATCTGTACAATAAATATTACAAGATTCATTTGTAGTAGTATAATTACACGTCGGTTCATTAATCGCCGCTAAACCAGTTTTTTGATCCTTATCGTTATTAATCCTTACACTAGAACTCGATCCATATTTGCTATGCTGTAAATAAGCAACCGCTCCCCACTCCGTATTCTTCATCATATGACTATCTAAGTTTCTTTTATAATTGTAACTTGTATAAAAAGCATTGGCTACTTGTATTCCTCGCCAACTATATACATTTGGTTTTATAATGACTTTACTTGAATCATTTACATTTTGTTCAGCTTCTCCTTTTGTAGTTGCTCCATCATATCCAGTTTCAAATTTTCCAACCCAAAATCCTGTACTTGGAATACTTATAAATGCCGGATGAGTCATGTAGTCTCCTACTTTACAATTTCCACTTTCTCCAGATTTCATCGGAGTCGTACATTCTCCTTCTTTACTATCACTGGTATCATAATCTCCAAAAATAATAGGAATTTCATGGACTTTTGAAGTATTTATACTAGTTAAACTATCATAATTACCAAGATCCCATAATTGATAACGATATTTAGGTATCCATACAAAATAAGATTCTATAGCACTTTCTGGTATAATCTCACTTTCTTGATAAGTATAAGCTTTTAATGTATTCTCATTATTTAAATCATACCACAATATAGGAGTTCCACTAGAATCTGTAATTTTTATAGAATAAATCAAGCCATCAAAATATTCATCTAAAGAACCTGGATTTCCATCCCACGCACTTCTTCCTAAATAATTATTTGTATATAAAGTATTTTTATTGCTCAATGTTCCCTTATTTATTGTTTGAATTAAACTTCCATTTTTATAATATTTTAAAACATTCTGACTATTTTCTTTCACGTACTCAAACTTGTACTGTGCTTTTTGATTTAAACTGATTTGATTAGTAATCGTTGTATTTAAGCTACTATCTGCTTTATCGCCCATTCTTCCACCAATTAAAAAATCACCATTATCATAATTATTTGAAACAAAAATTTGATAATTAAGTTTCTCATCACTAAAATCAAAGATTCTTGAAAAATTATGAAATGTTTCCCATACAGCTTCAAACTCTACTGTAAATCCACCTTCAAAATTTACAGTATTTGGAATATCTACAATATCTACATAATCATCTACTCCATCAAAAGAAATAGCTTTTTTACCAGAACTATCCGTAACAATTGTCGCTCCATTCATAAGCTTTCCATTAAAATGATTACTAGATAAATCATATAAATCATACTCTTTTAAAACAACAGCATTCGCCCATTTTTTTTCTTCATAACTATACCATTTGCTTTCCAAATCGGCTTTTTTAACTGTTCCATTATTATCTATAGTTACAGGCACTAATTCATCTTTTAACACAGGATCCATTCCATTTAGTATCCCCTCAGTATAGGTTGTCGTAAAAAAAATTTCACATCTTGTCGGATAACTTGTTACATTATTTACCACTGGACTCCATGTAATACTATCCCAATTAATATAAGCCCCATTGGTACAACTTGTTTTTTCTCGGTCATAATAGTACCCACTAGTCTTTGAAGGTATAGTGCTAGTTTTTTCATCATTTAAATAAATGGCTAGTTCTATAGAATCCATATGAAAAGAAAGATCCTTTGCTTTTTGATCAAACATAAATAAAATACATATTCCCAAAACAAAAGTGAAAATTATACTTAAAATGATTTTTTTCATGAATAACACCTACTATTAATATGGAATTCTTCTCTATTTTCATTCTTATCTTATTGTATCAAATCATAAAAAAATTACTATGATT
Organism: uncultured Bacilli bacterium; assembly: GCA_944350145.1. GTDB lineage: Bacteria > Bacillota_I > Bacilli_A > RF39 > UBA660 > Ventrenecus. The sequence continues at coordinate 22,953 of CALVOC010000001.1, read as the reverse complement.
CTCCATAGTAATTTTATCACAATACCCCCCCCCCCACGTCAAGTGGGTTGGTGGGATTTTTAACTTATCTCCAAAATAATAAATATACTAAAAAGATAATATAAATACAGAAAGCAATTAATCCATTAATTCGATTCTGTTTTCCTTCTCTTTTTTGAACACCTAAAGCCATAGAAATCAATAATCCACCAATAAGTCCACCTAAATGGGCAGCATTATCAATTCCACTAACCATAAAGCCGAACAAAAGATTTAATAAGATCAAAGGAATAATTTGATTCCTTAAAACACTTCCTAAATATAAACGATAATGATATCCGAAATAAACCATTGCCCCTAATAAACCAAAAATAGCTCCCGAAGCACCGACACTGACAACACTATCATTGATAACACAACTCATTAAACTAGAGGAAATCATACTGGCAAAATAAATAGCTAAAAATTTCCATTTGCCAACAAAATTTTCAATTTGAGTTCCAATAATATATAAAGAATACATATTAAAAAGCAAATGCAAAATTCCACCGTGCAAAAAACCTCCTGTAATTAAACGCCAAATTTCTCCATTTTGTACTAAAGTAGCATTTACTCCACCAAATCGAAGCAAATTCAAAGCCGATAAATTCGCATTAGACATCACAAAAACGAGAAAAAACACAAGAACATTAATCGCGATTAACAAATTAGTAACAACAATTTTTTTAGGTCGAAAAATACTTTCATAAACTTTATTTTCTCGATCTGTTTTTTGATTAATATCGTTAGTTACATCAATCATCAAATCAATACCTTTTTCATTTAAAAGCATTTTATGATTAATATCTGGAAAAATATCTAAAACCGGTTTGGCTTTAATTAACGAACCTATTTTCAAGGCGACAGATTCAATATTCTTCTGCTCGTCTAAAACAACATTTTCATTGACATCAAGCAAAATATTTAAAGCATTCATAGACCAAGATAAAGTTTTTCTCTTTACTTGTCGCATAACATTTCTAAGTTTTGCTAAATCAAATTCATATTGTTCTTTATTATGTATATAATTGGCATTGATGCGAATAATTTTATAAGGTCCTTCTTGATTCTGAAGCCAAATTTCATCTTTCACACCATTGACAACGATTGGACTATAATTTTCTTCTGTAATAAAATAATGCACTAAACGCATAATCATTTCATCTTTTTTATCCATGGTTACAGCCATAAAACACACCCTCCATACATATTATTATATCGTAAAACATACAATTAGTAAAGAAGGTGAAAAAATGGCTTTTTTAATTATAATTCTCCTCATTACTTTATTTTTAATAGGCATTCCTATCACAAAAACCTTTTTAGAAAAAGAAGATTTAAATGATCTTTTATTCTTAGTCTTTTCAAACGGTATTTTTATATTATCCACTCTCATTTTTGGCTTCCATTTTAAAGAAGTTTTTTTAACCGTTTGCTCTTCTTTCTTTTTAACATGCTATAGCCTTTTCCTAATTTTAGCTTTAAAAAAAGAAAATAATTCCTTCCATATTTTAGAAGCTCCTTATTTTCTTTTCACTCTTTCCCTATTCTCCTTTTTCTTCTACAAGTTCTTGATCCAATTTTTCTAAAAAAGTTTGAAATTCTTTAGGAAGTGGACATGCAAAATGCAAAGCTTGTTTAGTGATTGGTTGCACAAATGAAATTTCACTTGAATGTAGAAATTGACCAAATTCACTAGCCTTTTGAGAAGAATATACAGGATCATTGTAAATTGGATAACCAATATAAGCCATATGTACTCGAATTTGATGCGTTCTTCCTGTTTCTAATTCACATTCTACTAATGTATATTCTTTATATCTTTTTAAAACTGTAATATGGGTAACTGCATTCTTACTATTTTTGTCGATAACGGTCATTTTTTTACGATTTAAAGGATCTCTACCAATTGGAGCATCAATGGTAATGTGATTGTGTTTTAAAATTCCTTTAACTAATGCGATATATTTTCTTTTAACTCTCTTATGAGCAAAATCATCTGCTAAAATAGCATGAGCTTGATTATTTTTAGCAACCAAAATTAACCCAGAAGTATCTTTATCAATACGATGCACAATTCCAGGTCTAGTTGACCCATTACAATCACTTAAATTCTTGGTGTAATAAAGTAAAGCATTTACTAAAGTGTGATGATAATTTCCACTTCCTGGATGAACCACCATTCCAGAAGGTTTATTAATGAGTAAAACATCATTATCTTCATAAACAATATCTAAAGGAATATTTTCCGGTGTAACATTCATATCCTCATCAAGATTTCCTAAAATAGTAATCTCATCATTTAAAGCCACTTTATAAGAAGCTTTGACAAGCTTACCATTGACTTGAATTAAATTTTCATCTAACAACTTTTGAACATAAGCCCGAGAATATTCTAGTTTTTCACTTAAATATTTATCGATTCGTTGACTTTCTTCTTCTAATACTAAAATTTTTTCCATGACAGCTATCCTCCTTTAAAACAGTTATAACAAATAAAAAAGCTCCTAAAACAATAAAAGTATCTGCTAAATTAAAAACAGGAAAAGAATAATGAAATAAAGTAAAACTCAAATAATCTTTTACATACCCAAAAAATATTCGATCAATCAAATTTCCAAGTATCCCCGCATACAATAAAGATATAGCCCAGAATTTTAAAGTGCCATCTTTTATGGTATTTTTTATAACAGTTAAAAAAATTAAGCAAAGAAAACTAATGACAATCAAAAAAAACGTTTGATTTTCAAAAAAACTCCAAGCAGCCCCAGTATTTTTTACCCATGTCAAAGAAAAAAAACTTGGAATAATTTCAATTCTTCCATGTAAAAGAAGATTCTCCATTAAAAATTTAATTCCTTGATCAAACATAACCAAAACAAAAATAATAAATATTTCTTTTTTTTTCATAAATATCCCAACGTCATTATATCATGAATACAAAAAAAGATTAAGGTTTTCTTTTCCTCGTATAATAATTTGTCTTTTCTAAAACTTGAATAAATCCTTGAGGAATTCGTTCATTGACAAAAGAAATATATTGGGGGTTCAATTCCATAAAGTGCCTCAGCCATTCCCCCAACAATAGAAGCATTTGTATCTGTATCTCCACCCATTTGAATAGATTTACGAATAGCACTTTCAAAATCACATGAACTTGCTAAGACATATAAACAATTTTCCAAAGTTTCAGAACACGTCGTATTAAACTTTTTAAAAGGTGTATACTGGGGATTTAATTGAAACATTTGAAAAATTTTTGAAAGACTTACTCCATTTCTTAAATGAAAAATGATCAACGCAATCAAAGTAGCAGAAAAAATCGCTTGCGAAGAATTATGGGATGGCATAGTTGCAGCTCTTGCATGAAAAAAAATTTCCTCTTCTTGTTCAAATAAAAATCCAACAGGAGAAATTCTCATCATTGCTCCATTTCCTTTGCTACATCCAACCTTATCACTTCTAGCCCATTTTAACAAACTAGGTGAAAAAGAAGAAGAAAAATATGGTGTAAAATCCGAATGATATGTTTGATATTTTAATATCCATTTTCTTAACGATCTATCATAATCTAGATCTTCATTAATAGCATCTGCAATCGCGATCGTTAAAATTGTATCATCACTAAAAAAAGATTTCTCTTCAAAAATATTTTTAGGCAAAACAACAGGACTTACTTTTTTTATCTGATCATATTCATAAATACTTCCAGCTAAATCTCCAAAAATTGCTCCATACATATTATCAAATCCTTATACCAATTCTTCATAAATTTCTTTGACAATTTGCAAGTTTTCTTCATCTTCCATCTTTTTTAATCCTTCTTCAGTCTGTAAAAAAGCATTTAATTCTTCTTCTAAAAAATGTAGTTTATTAGAAATGGCAAAATGATAATTTTTTACATTATGAACAAGAAAAGTTAAAGCTTCTTCTAAAGGAATATCTGGCCTTTTCTCGCTTTCCAATTGATAAATCAATTTATCTTTTTCTAAAGAAAGATCTAAAAGAACCTTTTCTAAATATTCTTTTTTTATCTGAACATTATTCTTATATAAAATCATATCGCCTTGATCCATTAAAAGCATAAAATCAACCAGTTCTTCATAAGGCAAAGAAATTTTTATCGCATAAAGTTTAGGAAGAGCAGATAAATTCAAACAAATATCTTCAAAACTAGGAATTCCAGCAAAAACAAATAGGTTCCCAAAACGTTCATTTTCTCGTTCGCTAAAAAAAGCATCGACAGTTCTTTCATTAGAAATAAAATACAAACCTTCATTATAAGCTTTTTTGATCACTTCTCTAGAAAGTAAAAAAGGATCTTGAAAAGGATTTTCTCCAAACATAAATTTTAAAAGATAACTTGTTAGAACAATCTGGACGTTCATAAACCCCACTCTCTTCTACATTACATAATCTAAGTATAAACGAAAACGAGAAAAAAAACAACAAAAGAAGAACCATTTGTAGCCCTTCTTATCTCAATTTTAAATTTGATTCACTAAAATAACATCTGTTCCAATCTTTTTAATTTGATCAATTGTAACATTAATCTCACCACTAGATTTCCAAAATCGCCAAAATTTATGATCCATAACAACAAAAAATTCAATCATTCCTCTTTCATTCATTTGAGCATCGACAATTTTTCCTAATTTCTTACCTGTTTCTATATTGATAATATCTTTTCGCTGTAAATCCGATAAATTCATTTTACCACCTATATTATTGTATGCTTTAAAAGGACAAAAAAAGACAAAAGTTACCTTTCATCTTTTAATATTTGTTTTAAGCCTTGATAAGGAAGATAAGCACAGGATTTTCTATTTCCTTGATGAATAATATCTTTAAAGACCGTTGCATTTTTTAAAATTTCTTCACAATAAGGTTCATCATGAATCATTTTTTCAAATTCTTCTATAATTTTCTTTGCTTCATCAATAGATTTATTTAAAATATTATCAATAAGAATGGAACAAGAAGAAGTAGCAATCGCACAAGCTTCCCCATTAAAATATGCATCAGAAATTTTTCCATTTTGAATCTTTACATAAATAAATAGATGATCAACACATTGACTACTTCGAACTTCAATTTTTTGATAATCCGAAAGCACAAGTTCTTTTCTATGGGGGGAAGAGGTGTAGTGTTCCATTATAATTTCACGATTATTCATTCTATATCATTTCCTCTACTATTTTATCTTTATTACTCAATAACTCAACTAAATTATCAATATCCTGTTCTGTATTATAAAAATAAAGGCTTACTCGTAAACTATTTTGAACACCAGTTTCTTGTTTAAGAATTTTGGCACAGTGATTTCCAGCTCGGACACATACTTTATATTTATTCAAATAATAAGCCACATCTTGGCTAAATACACCAACGACATTAAATGATATAATTCCACTATCGGATTCAACATTAAGAATGTCTAAATGTGGAATAGCAACAAGTTTTTCAAGTGCATATTTACGAAGTTTCTTTTCATAAGCTTCAATTTTATTCATTCCAATATTTTCTAAATAGGTAATCGCTGCTCCTAAACCAAGAGCTCCTGCAATATTAGGTGTTCCAGCTTCTAACCGAGTCGGAAGTTCTTTTAAATAAACTTCATTTGGATTATCAAAGGACTCATTCATTCCTCCACCAAGATTTTGAGGCTCCATTTCTTCTAAAAGTTCTTTTTTTCCGTATAAGACTCCTATGCCAGTTGGTCCACACATTTTATGACCAGAAAAAGCTAAAAAATCAACATCTAAATCTTGTACATCTGTTTTACGATGAGGCACACTTTGAGCTCCATCCATCACAACAAAAATATTATTTTGATGAGCAAATTCACAGATTTCTTTCATTGGACGTTCATCCCCAATTACATTTGTAATACTAGCTAAAGCAATTACTTTTGTATTTGGAGTTACTACTTTTTTCAGATTGTTTAAAGTAACATAATGAGAATCATCTAACGGAATATAACGAATAACTACTCCTTTTTCCTGTGAAAGACGAAACCAAGGTAAAACATTAGAAGCATGCTCACTTTGAGAAAGTATTACCTCATCTCCAGCCTCTAAATATTTTCCAAAAAAGCCATTAGCAATCATATTTAAAGACTGTGTCGATCCACTTGTAAAAACAACTTCTTCTTTATATCTTGCATTTATAAAATTTCTCACAATTTCTCTTGCTTTTTCATACTCTTGATCTACTTTAAAAGAAATATCATAATCGCCACGATGAGCATTAGCAGAATACTTTTCATAATATTCTGTAATCTTATCAATAACACATTTTGGTTTTAATGTTGTAGCTCCATTATCCAAATAAATGAAGTCTTCTCTTAACATGGGAAAGTCAGTTTGATTCATTTTATCACTCCTTTCTTGTTTTCCTGTGCTTACTATAAATGTATTCATTTTTTTATATTTTGCATATAATATTTACCCAAAAATAAATAATTTCTTTATAAGTCTATCATTCACCGTATAAGTTGTCAAGTTTTAAGACGAACAAAGGTTTTTAATAAAAACACCCAATTATTTTAAAATTGGATGTTCACTTTCTAAAGCATATTCTTGTTCTACTTTTTGATATTTAAAAGAAATTTGTTTTAAAGTCTTTTGGTCTTCTACAGACAAAGATTCTAAAATTTTAAACAAGGATTCGTCACTTAAATAAATTTCAAAAGCATAATTAAAATTTTCTAAACGTTTTAAAACAGACAAATCTTGCAAATTCAACGGATCTACTTTTTTTAAAGTAATTCCAGATAAATCTAAAAGTTCATAAATAATAGTATACACATTTGTGATTTCAAAATCTTTTTCAAATTTTTTCTTTAACCATTCATTAAGTTTTACAGAATCATCAAAAGAAAAATGGAAAGCTTTTTGAAAAACTTCATTATCTAAAATAGATAGACCTAAAGACTTTAAAGAAGCACAGAAAGCCAAGAAAAAATCTTTCCCGTTTCGAATTGTTCGATTTTCTTCAATTTCAAACATTTTATGAAAATTCTCATTTTTAGCAAGTACGGGATCTTGATTGCTATATAAAGAAGCCAAAGCATCAATAGCTTTATATAAATAAGGATTCTTTTGATACTTTTCTAAAATCTTTTGAGCAACTTCTGAAGGAATAGTAATGTTATAAGCATGGATCATATTTTCTTTCTTTGTCAAATATTTGCATTTTTCTAAATCTTTTAAAAAAGGAGAAAAATCTTCTGGAAATCCTACCAAATGATTTTTTAAAACCGGAGCATAAACATTTTCTAAAATAACTTTCTTTAACTGAGGAATATGAACATAGACACATCCTTTGGACTCTAATAAAGAAAGAAGAACCAACAAAATATTTTCATAATCACGTTCTACATTATTCATAATTTCACCTAATTAAATTTATATATTTTACGAGCAATTCTATACCCTGCTACTGCCAAATCTCTAGGTAAACAAGTAGCTCCAGACAAAGACAAACGACAAGTTTTATATAACTTACGATTTTTTTCTTTTAAATATTTCCATAACTCTTTTCTTTTATGTTGATTTTCATCCGTATTAGATACTTGAAGCAAAATCGAAGACACACTCATCATAATATCAATATAATGAATTAAATATTTTGCACAATTCTTATTAGTTTCCCAATAATCATATGGATTAAAGAAATCAATCATAGTTTTAGTAATAAAAATTTGTTGATCAATTCGTTTAATCATAACCTTTTCATTTACAGATTGATCACTTCTACCAATAAAATAACGATAAAAATCGACATTTAAATAATACATTGTCTTAATAAATGGCAATGGATAATAGACAAAAATATTATCGACATAGAATGTTTTTTCTGGAAGTTTTAAGCCAATACTTTTTAAAAATTCTGTACGATAAATCACAGAATGCATTAATAAATACGCATCTTTTTTAAATTTTCCAACTTCATCCCAAGTAAAAATTTTATTTTCTGGCAATGTTTTCGTATAACGAATAACCTTTTGCTCTCCTTCTTTTTCATAAACATAATTTACAACAAGCATATCCACTAAAGTTTTTTCTTTATGAAACTTTTTAATCGTTTTTAAAACACTCATTAGAGCATCTTCATCTACCCAGTCATCTGAATCGACCACTTTATAATAAAGACCTGTTGCAAGTTCTAAACCTTTATTTACACCAGACCCATGACCCCCGTTTTCTTTATGAACCACTTTAATAATATCTGGATATTTTGCTTGATAACGATCGGCAATTTCTCCAGTCTTATCCTTTGATCCATCATCCACTAGAATAATTTCAACATCCTCTTTTCCTTTTAAAAGAGTTTCAATACAGTGTTCCATATAACTTTCAGAATTATAGCAAGGAACAGCAAAAGTAATATATTTCATATAAGTCTCACTTTCTATACCTTAATTATAATAGGAAATAATCGAATTTGCAATATTTTGACCAATTTGTTCAAGATTTTGAACCATCCACAAAGCATCTTCCATATTATCGTGAAAAGCCACTTCAATTAAAGCTCCATTACGAACATAATCTTCATTTACCTCTCCCAAACTGCCATAAGAATACTTAACCCCACGACTATAGGAAGGATTTGCATTTCCTGGATAGATTTGCCATAAATTCTCATAAATATTGGTCGCGATAGATAAAGAAGCCGAAGTAGCATCATCAATATGAATTTCTATACCACGAGCGGTATGATTTGTCGATCCATTAGAATGAATAGCTAAATGAAAATCAGCTCCAACAGCATTACTAAAAGCATTCCATGCATTAATGTCGCCATTAGGATTGTTACGATAAACAAGAAATCCGGCATTCTTTAAATATTTTTCAACCACATCAGCTAGTTTATTCATCATATCCTTCTCGGTAGTATAGCCAGATCCTTCTACCCCATAATTATCATATTGATTACTTGGACTTAAATAAATCACTGGAGTTTTATCTTTAATTTGAAAAGAATACGTATTAATATCCGAATCATATCGGTTAGAACTTACAGCATATGTTTTTAAAACAACATCTTGATAAATAACCAATGGATTTGTATATACCATACTAGATGATGTAGGATCACTTCCATCTAATGTATAATAAATCGTAGCATCTTCGGTTTGACTTTTCAAACGAATTTCAGTTCCTTTTTGAATAAAAGTAGGATTATGTGAAACATAAACAGGATGAGTAGTCTCTTTTTTACCAACATTAAGTTCAAAGCAAAGTTGCTCTGCAATTTCAAAATAATCTTCATATACAGCCTTTAAAACAACTTGATATAAAGTATTCTCATTTAAAAGATTTGCAGGCAAAATAATTTGATTTTTCTCAGGAAAAACTTCGAATTCTTGAACCTTTTGACTATCTGTCCATAACTCTAAATAAAAATGATTCGCATTAGTTCCTCCTGAAAATGAAATCGTTACATCATTCCACCTACTAGAAAAAGGAGATATAGGTTCTAAAAGACTCATTTTACCAACAATCGGTGTATTTAAATAAAAAGTAAACGTACTAATTTTTCTTCCAGATTTATTATAAAGTTCAGCAGTTAATCTTCCAGAATAATCTTTTATAGCATCATAAGGAATAACAGCTTGACTTTCCAAGACACTTCCTCGATAAAGAACTTTTTTACCATAAAAAACTTGTATACTATATTGCTCACTAGAATCAAAGCCATCTATATTTAAAACCAAATCTTGATCTTTAGAAACCAAATGATTTTGATCTTTTACAAAACTAGCATCTTTATAAACATAATTATAAGTATTCTCACTCTCTTTAATTTCATTATTTTTATTAAATGCTAAAACTTGAATTTCCAATTCATCATTATGTTCTGCTTCTAAATTTTCTAACAAAATTTCATTAGAACTCTCTTCTTTTTCATAGATGATTTGATCATCTTTTTTAATTTTTACTTCATATTTTGTAGCATTAAGAGACGGGGTTACATTTAAAGTTAAAAATTTATTCGTTTCTACAACACTTTCAATTTGAAATTGGCCAAGTTTAGGATCTAAATAACTTAAATATCCAATCACAAAAAAAGATAAGTTCAAAAAAATCAATAATAAAATACTACCAACTATGATTTTTCTTTTCATACTACTCTACTCCTACTTTAAAAGTATACTAAAAATTCTTCAAAATGAATAGCCCTTTTCAAAAAAAAGAAAATCTATTTTTAAAAGATTTCCTATTTTTGTTTCAAAGATTTAAACATCTTTTTCCATAATTTAGAAGAAGAATAATTTAAAATTCCAACTTTATAAATTCGTAATCCATAACGGAAGATAAACCAAGTAAATACTGTCATGATTCCCGTGGAAAGAAGCATTTGCCAAATAGAAATTTGTCCAAGCATAAATAAGACTGGAGAAACTAAGAAAGATAACATAGGAATATAGGAAGCAATTTCAATGAATAAAGATCCATCAAATTGAACCGCCATAATAGCTAAATAATATCCTACTAAAATAATGAGCATAATAGGTGTTTGTAATTGTTGGAAATCTTCAATGCTTGTAGTCATAGACGCAAGAACACCTGCGACAATTGCATAAGCAATAAAAGATAAAATAAACAACACGAGAATAATTGGCAATCCTTGTAACAATAAACTAAAGACACCTGTGTCTTTTACCAAACTCAAAATTTCTCCTAATTGACCAGTTACTTCACCACTTACCGCAGCTAAGCCAGCCCCACCTAAAACATTGCGAACAATTAAAGCAATACCTCCATATAAAACTAATAATAACCCTTGTAAAACTACAAAAGCAGTTGAAGCAAATATCTTGGATAAAAAGTGAACTTTAGGAGGTACATTAGAAATAATAATTTCCATACTTCTTGTCGATTTTTCATCATTTACTTCAGCTCCAATCATTTGAACAAGCATAATGATTAGGAAAAAACATGGAAGAATAAAAACAAGCATCACCCCAGCCGCGACAATATCCTGGCCTTCTTTATTTTCAACATCCGGATTCGTTAAAATCGTTTCAATTTCAACGGGCGAAGTAAGAGCGAGAATTTGCTCATTAGATAGTCCGCTAGCACTAGCCGCAACTGAAGACTTCACACTATTCACAGACATAGATATTAACTGAGTAGTAATCGTACCAACCTCATCATAAGAAAAAATCTGAGCTTTCATATAATTTTGTTCATCTGGCAAAATATGAACAACAATTTTCTCTTTTTCATTTTCTAAACTACTTTTTAAAGATTCAATATCTTCTTCTGTCTTCTCTAATTTAAAGTTCTTGGCTTCTCCAAGAGATCCTGCGACTTCTTCAAAAGCCGGAGCAAAAGAGTCATAAATATTGACATCATCTTTAACATACACAGTAATTTGATTTTCAAAATCTCCTCCAAAAACGGCAATCACACGATCAATATTCATAATTAATACAAACAAAACCAAAAGTAGAATATTGACCCCTTTAAACCATTTAGTTTTAATTTTTTTATCCAAACTTTGTTTTGTTAAAAACTTCAATTTATTTTTCATATGTTTCACCTACTTTACTTAAGAAGATCTCATTTAAGGTAGGATCTTCAACAGAAAATTCTGTAATATCGCTTCCTTTTTTCACGACATCAAACACTTTTTCAATGTAAGAATCCTCTTCTATTTTCACAATAATTTCAGAAGCATTTTCAATAACTTCTAGAACCCCTTTTGTCTTTCTTAAAGCATCGAGATCCACATTCCCTTTAATGTGAATATTTTTCTTCCGATAATCTTTTTTAATTTGTTTTAACTCGCCTTCTAACACACTTTTTCCTTTAACAAGAATCACTAAATTCTCACAAAACATTTCAACATGTTCCATTCGATGCGAAGAAAAAATAATGCTACTACCGCGTTTTTTAAATTCGCGAATCGCTTCCATAAACATTTCGACATTAATTGGATCAAGGCCTGAAAAAGGTTCATCCAAAATAAGCAATTTAGGATTATTAATAACGGCTGAGATAAATTGAACTTTTTGTTGATTTCCTTTAGATAACTCTTTTATCTTCCGATCTTTATATTCCTTTATATGAAATCTTTCTAACCATTCATCTAAACGTTTCAAAATTTCTTTTTCATTCATTCCTTTTAAAGTACCATAATAAATGATTTGTTCTTTAACAGTCAATTTAGTAAGCAAACTTCTTTCTTCTGTTAAAAAACCAATCGTATCAGTAACACTATAATCTATAGGTTTACCATCTAAAGTAATTTTTCCTTCAGTAGGTTCCAAAAGGCCAATAATCATACGAAATGTTGTAGTTTTACCAGCTCCATTCACACCTAATAAACCAAAGATTTTTCCATCTTCAACTTGAAAAGACAAATCATCTACGGCTTTGTTTTCCCCATAATATTTTGTTACATGTTCAACTTTTAACATAAACTCTTTTCCTTTCTTAGTTCATTATACATTCTTTTCTATAAAACTGCTACTATTTTTCAACAATTTGACAAGCTTTAAAAAAGCTTCCATAAAGGAAGCCATTTTAAAAAGTAGAATCTATCCAAGCATCGAATAAATCTTTCATAATTTCACTAATTTCATCATCTCTAGAATATTGAAAAAAATTCTCTTCAAAGTATTCATTATGAATGATATTATAAAGTAAATCTTTATCTACTTCTTCTAATATTTCAGTCATATTAATTTGTGAAGTACGTTTCACTTCTTCCAAGCATTTTCTCTGAGCATCCTGAATCTTCTTTCGTTCACTCGGATAGCCTGTTGCCATTTCCGTTGTAAATAAAGCCTCAAAAATACTTTCTAAGAAAAACTCAGCACCTGTTCCAAAATATTTTCCAAAAGGAATAGATACAGCATTACCTCCATTAATTTTATTAAAAAGTTTGGCATCGACTAAATCTCCGATATAGCCACAGTAAACATTAGGCATGGCATTTGCACTTAATAAAACACCTTCACCACTTGAGCAACCTGTAATCACAAAATCAACTGCATGACTATTTAACAATATACCTGCTAATAATCCAGCTCCAACATAATCGATTGAAGAATCTTTATCTTCACTAACACCATAATTAAAAACTTGATGGCCATATTTAATAGCAACTCTCTCTAAAACATCTAAAATAAACGCATTTTTCTTTTTTTGACTATTTTCGTTTATCAACGCAATTCTCATATACTTCAACTACTTTCCTATACTATTGTAAGCGAAAAGAAACTTTTTTAAAAGCATTTTCCAAAAACTCTTTTCTTTTTTGACATAAAAAAAATTGGTATTATAACTACCAACTTATAAAACAAATTTGGTGACCCGTACGAGTTTCGAACTCGTGAATGTAACCTTGAGAGGGTTATGTGTTAAACCGCTTCACCAACGGGCCATAAAAAAGACATTATCATCATACCATTAAAAATCCTAATTTACAAGCCTTCTTAAGAATTTTTCACACCTAAACTTTTAAAAAAGTAAAAACTGTGATATATATAATATGGTGAAAAAAAATGATACAAATAAAATTAAATTTAGATTCTTTAGAAGATCTATATCATCCTTTTAGTAAAAACACTTTAAATCCCACACTGGCCTCTTTTATTTATGAAGAATGTTTATGATTTCCAGCAAAAAACAATATAGAAATACATATTTCTTCAAAAACAAATTATACCAAAGAAGAAAAAGAAATAATTTCTAATTTAATTCATTCGAATTTTAAAGCAGAATTAGAATAAGAAAAAATAAGAAATACGTTTGCCAAAACTTTTCGAACACTACTTTTCCTTTTTGGAATTTTGCTACTTATCTTAATATACTGAGTTCAAATAGAATTTTTTCACGAATTTTTATTAATTTTAGGTTGGTTAGCTATATGGGAAAGCGTGTATGATTTTTTATTCGTTGAAACAAAAGAACGAACAAAAAGAAAAAGATATCAAAAGATATCTAAGTGCCAGATTATTTTCGAATAATCTTTTTTTAAATGCAAGCATTCATCATATTTTTATAAATATATTTAATGTTTTCCTTCTTCTGATGATTCATTCCAATAAAGTTAATATGAAGTTGATAACCAGAATTAAAACTAAATAATAATTCTACTTTTCCCGGTTTAAAATTAATTGCACTAGAAGAAATAGATTGATAAGGAAAAACATGAATCTTTTTATAATTTACTCCTAATACATCTCGATCAAACAAAATCATTTTTTTATCTGTAAAAACCGCATAATCTTTACTATTCTTATATCCCAAAAAAATCTTTTCTTTCTCACTTACATATTCACGAGCATAATCAGGCAAATTGGAAGGAGAAATTTCTTCTTTAAAATCAAAATATTTTGATAATTCTTTAAATTTAATATATGCCACTTCTATCACCTACCTATAGTTTAGCATAAATAAAAGAATTCCAAATAAAAAAATGTCAAATTTTAAAGTTTTTTGACATTTTTTCTTAAATTAGAATTGAGCTAATCCGCGTGGTGAAACAGTTTGACCACCGTCAGAATAAACTACAGGATCTAATACAAAAGATTTTGTATAGGTTGGTTGAACAACAGTAAAGATTGTTCGAACATAAACTGTATTAGTAGTTCCAGCGGTAGCTAAAATAGCATCATAAATTTCTTGATATCTTTCTTTTACTTTTGTTCCGCTCCAATAAATTGGTGAACCAGCACTTACAGTAAATGTTGAACCTTCATATTTAGTAGTTGTACTATTTCCTAAAACACCAGTCCAATAATTACTAATTACCGTACCAGCTTTTTTATAAGTTTTACCACCATCTACACTATATTCCATTTCAATTTGAAATCCATTAGTTGAAGAATAATTTGTAAAGGTTAAATCACGATTAAATTTAATAGCAAATGAATTAAAATTATTAATCGTATTTTTAGTAGTATCTATTAAATTTGAACCTACAACAGAATCAGCAATTTCTAATCTGTCTAATTTAAATTCTACAGTCTTTACATTTCCAGCAATATCTTTAGCTGTAATTGTATAATTTCCATCAGCTAAATAGCCAATTTCATAAACAGACCAATGTGTACCATCAGATCCAGCATTAGAAGCATCCGTACGTACAGTCTCGCCATTTAATTTTACTTCAACTTGAAAATCATGTAAGTCTGTTGTATGAACACTAGGATTTGAAGAAGTAGATACTCCATCTACAACAGTATTAACAGTTAAATCTGGTGCAGTACGATCTACTAAAACATAATCTGTAGTATCATCATTATTAATAACTTCATGAAGAGTATTACCAGCTTGATCAACAATATTTGTAACTTCAAAAGAAATATTTTCTTCTAAAGCATCTTGAGGAACAATATATTCAAATACATATTTTTCCCAATCTTGATCCCAGTTATCTCCATTTTCATATTGAACTTTTTTTAATTCTTGTCCATCAATAACAACAGTAGGTTCTTGCATTAATTTTTCATTAGCATTTACATATAACCATACACGATCTCCAGCTTTTGCTAAATATGGATATTCTGAATTATCGATATTTTTAAAAACAATATTATTTACTACTGGAGAAGTCGTATCTAATACAAAAGTATAAACAGTTTTATTTCCAGCAGCATCACTAAATTCAATAGTGTTCTCTCCTTCTAAGAAAGTAACTATATTATTACCATTAATATCAATATATTTTCCAGAATGACTATTTGAAAAATCCTTTCCATTGATAACAAAATGTGTAATTCCTTCATGATCAAATAATTTTAATTGAACAGAACTAAAATGATCATTAGAACCAACAGAATTATTCTCGTATACTACAGGTGCAGTACGATCATAAATAATTACTCGATTATTACTTGTTGGAGTTTGATTTAAAACCAACTCATCAGTAGTTTCATTCCCAGCTAAATCGAAAACGTTAGATAAAACTATATTTAATTTGCCTTCAGGCATTTCACTTTCATTTTCATCTATTTTGAAAGTACCTTCATAAACATAAATATTTTCACCATCATTGTTTTCAAATAAACCTTTATTAGTCATTTCAATATTTTGTCCACCAATTGTAACAGTAGGAACATCTCTTAATTCTTCATGAAAGGCGATTCTAAAAAGAACACTATCGCCATTTTTCATATAGTAAGCTTTATTTCCATCAACGTCATAAGCAGTCTTTCCGGTTTCTTCAAAATATAAGGTAGAATAATCTCTTGTAGCAGGAGTTTTATCAATTGTAAAACTTATAGAAGATTCTTGATTATTTCTATCTACGCCTTTAATAGTATAAGTTCCTTCTTCATCAAAAGTTTCTTCATATACCATTTTATCGTTATAATAGTTATCTTCAAAAGTAGCTAAAACTTCCTCACTACCATCTTCTTTTACAAGAACAGCTTTCTTTAAACTGCCATCTGTAATATTTACAGTAACACTTTGATAACTCTTACCATTTTCAACTGAAGTTTCACTTCCATTAAATCCAGTAGCCGTTAAAACTGGTGCTTGATTATCAAGATAAATACTTCTATATTCAGAAACATTTCCAGCTTTATCATAGGCCGTAATTTCAAAGCGAACATTATCTGCATCTCCACTTAATTCATAAGTTTTATCAGTAACAATCGTCTCTTCACCGTTATCAAAACGTTTTACAAGCATATAATCAAAATTTTCTTCAGTAACTTCAACAGTAAAACCTGATGTAATCATACCATTATTGAAATTGAAAACAGGCAATGTTGTATCTAATTTTACACCATCATATGTAGAATGATTTATATTTTCTTTATTTAATTCTACTCCAACATTTCCAACAGAATCAGCATATTCTGTAATTGAAAAATCAATCTCACCATCGCTTAAATTCATGTCCTTAGTTAAAGTAACATCTGCCCAATAATAATATGAAGCCCATGCAGAATCTAAATGCATTTCTTTAGGTTCCATATCACCAATTTTTACCATTGGATTTGTTGCTAAAGCTTCATCAAAACGAACCATAATTCTCAAAGTATCACCAATATTAGCAACTTTAAGATCATTAGTTGTTCCATTATTATTTTCAATATAATGTGTAATATTTACTAGACCTAGCTCTTTATATACTGGTGCATCTGCATCAATTGTAAAAGTAACTTCAAGTCTATTGTAAGCTTTATCAATAAGAGTAACCGTATAAGTACCACTTTCACTTACTTTATATCCAGATGTAAAGTTCTCGGCCTTCTCGCTATCTTTAGAAATTTTAGCTGTATGAAGATTTTCTTCAACAATTTCTAATGTAGCTTCTTTATAAGTACCGCCATCTACAACTCCATTTAATACTGGAGCAGTATGATCAATAACAAATGTATAAGTTGTTTCATGACCAAATTTATCTTTTGCTACAACATCATATTTTCCTTCTTCAGTAAATACTTTTGTAAATGTAGCATTTTCATTATTTCCAACATAAGTAAATTCTTCTTTACCATAAGTTTCACCATTTACAGTTACTTCAGTTAAGAATTTATCAAATGCAGTCAAAGTAACTTCTTCATCTCTAAAGAAATTATTAACACCTGTTCCTGTCGCATTTACTGTTGGAGCAGTTTTATCAATAGCTACATAAATATCCTTATAAGAACCTGCTTTATCATATGCAGTAATATGATAAGTAGCCTCATCTTCTAAGGTGATTTCATTCGTCGTATAATCTTTTACATCACCTGTATCTTGATTTACAACATGAATAGAAGCAAAATGATCATCAGTTACCACAATATTCATGGCAGTATCACTATGAGTACCACTTGCGACATTAAATTCTGGAACAGTCTTATCAATGGCAAATTGAAGAGTTGTTTCATTGTAAGCTTTATCAACAACTTTAACTGTATAATCTCCTTCTTTATCAAAGGTTAAATCAGCTAAAGATTTTTCTTCACCATTAACGTAAACTTTGACATCACTTTCATCGACAGCTAAAGAAACATCTAAAACTGTAACAATACCATTGTCAATTCCACTAATAATAGGAGCTTTGGTATCATCTAATACTTTGCTTAAATCATTTAAAATGGAAGTAAGTTCATCTTTTTTAGTACTCGCAGCAAGTTCATCTACCTTAGCAATAATTTCTTCATTTGCTCGATAATCTCTCGCATCATTAATATTAGTAATATTTTCAGATTCGTCTACCTTTGTTTGTAAATTCTTTACTAATGTTTCTACATCAATAACATTTTGAACTACATCAGCTCTGTTAGATAAATCCGTTTTATTACCATTATTCTCTAAAGCATCAATCAAACTATTTGCATAGTCTAAATCAGATTGTGAAAAAGATGCTTCAGCTTTTTCTAAAGCTTCTAAAGCGGCAAGATAACGAGAATTATCTTCAACTTGAGATCCACCTTGATTATTATTGTTGTTATTAGATCCTTGATTTGAACCGCCATTTTGAGAATTTCCTGTTTGATCATTATATACAGGAATAACATCGCCATCTTCTTCGTCTTCTTCAGTTTCAGCTGGTTCTTCTTCTCCTTCTATAGTTTCCTCCTCTCCATCCGTATTATTATCGTCTACTTCACTGTTACCATCCATTTCAGTAACACTATCCGTACCATCTCCGTCTAGACGTTCACCACTAGGATTGGCAAATACGAAAGTACCTAATCCTATCAACAGAAATAATACTACAGCTATTACTATAGCCTTTTTCTTATCCATAACATAACCTCCATCATCTGTATTATATCATTGACACTTCAAAATGCAACAAAATTCAACAAAAAATGACAAATACACACCATATTTTATGTAAAAAAAGAAAGGATTGACATTTCCTTTACTTTAAAAAAACTTTATTTTATTAATAGGCCAAAAACGCATAAAAATTTTTCCTTTAATTTGATCTTTAGATACAAGACCGATCTCCCTACTATCCATAGAATCTTCTCGGTTATCTCCTAAGACAAAATACATATTTTCCGGAATCGTTTGATAGCCGATATTTTCTAAAGAAAAATCAGGATAAACCAAACCATCTTTTAAATAGGTTTCTTCCAAAAGTTCCCCATTAATATACACTTGATTCTGTTTTATTTCTACACTTTCTCCTGGAAGCCCAATAATTCTTTTAATTAAATATTTCGTATCAGCATATTCTAAAGAAACAATATCTCCTCGTTGAATATCAAAAAAACGATACTGAGCCTTGTTTAAAAACAAAACTTCATCTTCATGTAATGTCGGAGACATTGAATTTCCGACAACCTGAGTTACCGAAAAAACATATACCATAATAAATAGTAAAACAAATAAAAAAATAATCAATTTTAAAGAATCCTTTAAAAACTCCTTTATTCCTAACCAATCCATATTCATACCCTCTATCACTACTAGTAAAATATATCACAATCTATTTAGAAATGCAAAAAAAAAGAATGTCATATTGACAGAACAAATAAAAGAAAACAAAATAAGAAAATTCACATAAAAAAAGCTGCTTTTAAAAAGCAACTTTTTTATAAAATATTTTTTAAAATAATAGTTTTAGTTCGAGACATCTCATGAAGTGTTGTCATAACTCCTTCATTTCCTATACCAGAATGTTTCCAACCGCCAAATGGCATTTCAAATGATCTAAAGAATGAAGCACCATTGATAATGACACCGCCACATTCCAATTTTTCTGCAACATATTGGCAAGTTTTTTGACTTTTAGAAATAATACAACCACATAATCCATAACTAGATTGATTTGCAATCTTAATTGCTTCATCAATAGTATCAAATTCAATAATTGGAATAACAGGTCCAAAAATTTCTTCGTCTTTGGCTACCGGCATACTTTTTGTAACATCCACTAAAATAGTAGGTTCATAAAAAGCACCTTTTCTTCTTCCACCAAACACAACTTTTGCTCCTAAAGAAACCGTCTCATTTACTTGAGCTTCAACTTTTTTGGCTGCGTCCTCGCTAATTAAGCAGCCAATTTTTGCTTCAGGATTGCTTGGCATCCGAACTGGAATATGCTCTAATCTCTCTTTTAATTTTGTTACAAATTCTTCTTTAATGTCTTTATGAACTAAAAAACGTTTAGAAGCACAACATACTTGACCAGTATTGTATAGTCTACCATAAATTGTTTCTTCAACAGCTAAATCTATGTCGCCATCTTTATCTAAAATAAAGGCATCATTTCCACCAAGTTCCAACATAACATGAGTAATATTTTTTGCACATTTAGCCATCGTTTCAGCTCCTGCTTTAGTACTTCCTGTTAAAGAAACCAAAGCAACTTTTGGATTCTCGGCCATTGCTTGAACAGCCTCACCACCACTACCATTAATTAAGTTGATAGCTCCACCTGGAACTCCAGCCTCTAATAAATACTCAACATATTTTGTTAAAGTTAATGGATTATGAGCTGAAGGTTTTAAGATAACAGAATTTCCCATTAACAAAGCAGATGGCACTTTTTGACAAAATAAATCACTTGGAAAATTAAATGGAATAACTGCCACTACAACACCTAAAGGTGCTTGAACAGTGTATTGTAAAGTATGTTCTTGTCCTTTTTCTTGACCATAAGGAATCACTTTTCCATACTCATGTTTAGCCATCTCGCAAAATGCAGGAATACCAATACTTACATTTGCAATCTCGCCAATTGCTTCACTTATTGGTTTTCCAGTTTCATCGCTTAATAATTTAGCTAATTCATCCTTATGTTCTTCAATTAAAGAAACAAACTTCATCAAAATATTTGCACGTTCATGAATTGGCTTTTTAACCCATTCTCTTTGACCTTCCACAGCAGCCTCTACTGCTTTATCACAATCTAAATTACTACTTTCAGGAACCGTATCTATAAGCTCATTTGTTGCAGGATTCGTAATTTTAATCGTTCTTCCATCCGAAGCATCACACCAATTCTTGCCGATTAAATTCTTTGCCATAGATTACTCTCCAAATCCTGTATAAGATAAAGATAAACCACCAACTGTATTTGAAGAATGATCTCCTGTACCATATTCTCCAAATGTAAAGACCATTAAAAATTCTTTATCAGGAATAGCTTTCTTTACTTCAGGATAAATTTGATCTTCAATTTTAGATAAAGCAAGACCTAAACGACGTCCACCACAATGAACTAAGAAATAAGATTTTTCTTCATTATTCATTAACTTATTTAAAGATTCAATCGTTTCAGCATTTGCTTTTAAAATACCTTCTGGAGTATTTGAAAGTTGAATAACTGCTGTATTAAGAGCTAAATTTGCTCCAATATTCATTGAATAATCATCATTACCAAACATTGGATGACGAACAGCAACAACTTTTCCTATTGGATCTTTTACACCTAAAGGTGCACATATAGTTTCTGTAAGTAAATTGTTTCCTTTTAAAGATTCAACATCCTTACCTGTCCATTCAGCATATTTCTTTAAAGCAGGTTCATGATCAATTTCAACTAAAGTACGATCGCCATTAATTTTAGTAATAACACCGACATTATTTGTTTCATGATATGCTCCTGTATAAAGATTTTGCATCTTTCCGTCTGTATAGAATATAGCAAGAACTACACCATCATTGAAAGATTCTCCATCATTTAAAATACTCCATTTTCCTTCAACCGTATTATCAGCAGCACTTCCGCCAAAAACAGGAATATTTCCAATAACATCTTGAATTCCTTTCATGTAATCTTCTTCATTAGCAGGAGATGCACTCATAAAAAAGAAATCAGGTTCTTTATCGGTTCCCTTTACTTTTGCAACAGCTTCTTGAGCAATACGTCTACCAATTTCTCGAGGTGATTCATCTGTCTTAGCACTTCCAGCCGTTACAACTTCAACGTCGCCACCGAATAACATCATTCCAGAATATCCAGTTTCTTTATTAAGATATCCATCTTGCGTACAAATAGCAGCAGAAGATGTACATCCAATAATTGGAACATTACCTAAAACACTTTTTGCTCCTTCCATTAATTTTTGTTGATCTTGAACACAGCTTGTAAAGAACAATCCGACTTGTGGATTTTCAATGACATTTGCCATTTTTGCTGTTTCAACACCGGATTCATAAGCATCAGCATTTTCGCTATAGCCAACTTTTGTTTTCAACATTTTACTTCTTCACTCCTTTTTAATATGCTTCTTCTAATAAAGCTAAAATGTCTTCTTTAGTAACCTCTCTTGGATTGCCACCTGTACATGGGTCAACTAAAGCTTTGGATGCTAATGTATTAAAATCTTCTTTTTTCACTTTTACTTCACTTAAGTGCTGAGGCACTCCAAGTTTAGTTTCTAACGCCCGTACAGCATCAACGACAATATCTACACACTCGTCATCACTTTTGCCTTGTACATCAATTCCAAATGCATTAGCCATATCGCGAAATCTTTCTTTACAAACTTCACTATTCCATTTTAAAACATATGGTAAAAACAAAGCACAAGCAATTCCGTGAGCGACATCGTATGTTGCTCCAAGTTGATGAGCCATAGAATGAACAATTCCTAATCCAACATTAGAAAATCCCATTCCAGCTAAATATTCACTAAGTCCCATTTTATCCATTGCTTCAGGATCCTTATTTACAGCTTTTTCCAAATTTTTAAAAGTAAGACTCATACTTTTTAAATGGAACATATCTGTCATCTCCCAATGGGCTTTAGTAATATAGCCTTCCATAGCATGAGTTAAAGCATCTAAACCAGTAGCTGCCGCGGTTAATCTAGGCATATCAGCCATAAGTTCTGTATCAATAATAGCCAAAACAGGAATATCATTAGGATCAACACATACTCGTTTTACAACATTTTCTTCATCGGTAATAACATAATTAATCGTTACTTCCGCAGCTGTTCCGGCAGTAGTCGGTAAAGCAATAATCGGTAAACTTCTGTTCTTCGTATCAGCAGTACCTTCTAAT